>JAGCAM010000090.1 GCA_017652705.1 Kiritimatiellia bacterium
ACGCGGGCAACGCCGTCCGCTGCGTGTGGGCCGGCGACAAACCCGGCGCGGCCGCCCGCATGCCTTTCAACGCGCCTTTCCAGTTCGCCGTCGCCGGCGACCGGCGGAGCGTCGGCGCAGTGCAGAAAACCCTCGACGCGGTCTGCGAAGCGATGCCAGCCGCGCTTCTGGACGAACTCAAACGCCTCCATCTGCTGGCGCCGACGCTGCAGTGGCTCGTACGGAGGTCAATGCCCGGCGCCGCCGACCCGAACATTTACCTGAGAGGGTCTTCTCACCCCCCCGCCTTCGCCGAAAAGGACTTCAACGCCACCAACCTCACCGAATTCGCCGCCCGCCTGCACGAAGGCCTGATTCCCCCGGCCGTCGTGCTGTCGCGCCAGGATGAAATGTACCGGACGTTCCCGGCGCCGCCGGCCGCCGCCGGCGTGGACTACCCGGGGTTCCTTTCCGAAACCGTGTACGCGACGCCGTTCGGCTTCGGCATTGTCCTGCGAGCCCCGCAAAGCGTGCGCATTTTCAGATTCCGGGCGACCGCCCACCCCCGGTCGAAAATGAAGCCGTCTTACAAATGCGTGGTGACGGGCGGCAACGCCAGAGTGATGGACTGGCAGCGGGGCAAGCGCGCCGCCGACGGTTACATCGCCGTGAGAATCGACGCAAGGGGGATTAAGCGCAACCGCCGCGTGGAGGTCGCGGTGTTCGCCCGGAGCGGCAACGGACCGTGGGGGGCGCCGAGCGTCATTTCCTTCTTCACTTCGCCGTACGAGGAAAGAACGTATGCCAAAGACGGCAGAGTACAGTCGATCCGCTACCTGCCGGCGGTGAAAGACCCCCCGCCCTACGACATATCAGCCTGCTGCCTGCCGGCTGACTGGACCGACTATTACAGCTATGACGAAAAAGGGCGCATTCTCGGCTTCAGCCGCGCGGTTCCGCTCTTTCCCAAGGCGGAGGAATTTTCAAACCTCGGCGAAGTCGTGCTGGAGAGGCACCCTAACGACACGCCGAAAGTGTCGCGCAAGGTGCGTTATTTCGAACGGGACGGCAAAATGGCGTTTGAAGAAACTGGGGAGGAAATCACCCATCCTCTCGCCCCGTTCAGCCCCCGTCTGCGCGGCGAGTGACCGCGGCGGCCGGATCAGCGCTTTTCACGCCGCGGCAGCGGCAACGGCTCCGAGAAAAACGTTTTGCCGCGCTTGCCGAACATCCCGACGGGGGTGACCGCGAAGACGATTTCACTGTGCTTTTCGTCGGCCGACGGCAGCTCGGACTCCTTGAATACGGCTTTCGCCCCGTTGAGATCGCGGTCTTCGGACAGAAAAAAACCGCCGGAAAGCACCGACTTTCGGCGTATTCTGGTTTTCCGGTCGTCCGCGAAAGCCACCTCGACTTCGTACCACCGCGCCCGGGCGCCGGTACCGCGTTTGAGCACGCTCGGCCATTTCACCGTGCAGATTTTGCCGGCCCCCATGTAACCGGTCAGCACCTGGATGCGGGTGTCGGGCCAGAATTCCGGGGCTTTGGTGAAATCCTCGCCTTTTTCGTCCGGCCCGATTATCCAGGGGTCTGCCACGTCTTCGGCGTAGAAAAGCCTGGAGCGTTTCACGCGCCAGGCCTCGTCGGGATTGACAGGGAAACTCTGGGTGAAGTCGAGCCGGCGCACGACCGTTCTGTCGGGGTACGCCGACACCAGCAGCCCCTGCGCCGCTTCGCGGGCCTTTTTGCCGACGGGATCTCTTTTCATCTCCTGCGGCACCTCCACCCCGTGCATCGAACCGGCGCAGATCGCGTTCGCGTCGCGCGGATGAAAACACAGTTCGTCGGTCAGCGCGAGTCTTCTGCCGCCGTAAAACGTCAGCACGTCGCATTTCTCCGCCGGGCGGTGCGCCGAAACGCCGAATCTGAAACCGTTGACTTCGGCTTCGCCTTCGGCCATGATGAGTTTGGTGTCGAGATCGCCGAACACTTTGTTCCACAGATCGTCGAGAATCGCGGCGCTTGCGGCGGATTCTTCCTGAAAGACCCTGCCTACGATCACGACCGCGTCGACTTCGCTTTGCCGGTAGAAACGCAGGGCTTTTTCGAGGGGCCATTTTCTGCCTTTCGGGCATATGTCGGTGTCGGCCATCACGCCGATGCGCGCGAACACCCGCGATTCGTCGATCATTCGCGAGATGCCCCCGGCGCATCCGCCGAGCGCCGCCGCCGCGGAGGCGATCATCATTGCGGTGGTGTGTTTCATGGCCAATATTATACACGAGCCGCCGCCGCCGCGCAACCTGAAGGGTGGATTTATTCACGACAAGCCACCTTCTTTGCTTCGCGCCATGCAATCGGGCAAGGCGGATTATGAGACAGTGCCCAGAGGTTCCAAAACCCTGATTCTTCGCGATGAGTGAGCGGCGTCATTCCTCTCCCGGTTCCGCGCGGTCCCACACCCCGTCTTCGGCGCCGCCGCATTGCGCTGACTGGGCGGATTTGGTAAAATTGCCTTAACTTTAAAACGTCTTTGGGGAGAAGCCCATGTCAATGCAAAAAATCGCATCCTGCGCTTTATGCTCCGGCGCCGTGCTTGGCGCTCCGGCGGCGGCGCACTTTTTCCCGTCGCTCGGCGGTCTCGCCACGCTTTCCGACGCGCGGAGCCGGTGCATCTCGCCGGAGAACCCGACTGGCGAACCCGGCAAAGCCGCGGCCGCGGAGCCGAGCGATCCGGTGAAACTCAACGTCAACAACGCCTCTCGCGCCGCCGCCGAACTCGGCCGCGGCTGGAAGGTCAACCCCTACGTCTACATCGCCCCCGGTGAAACGTTAACCCTCGCCGACACCGACGGACCGGGCGTCATCCGCCACATCTGGATGACCCTCACCGGAGTCTGGCGCTGGTCGATAATCCGCATCTACTGGGACGGCGAAGCCACCCCATCCGTGGAAGTTCCCGCCGCCGACTTCTTCTGCCAGGGCTGGAACGAATACACGCCGGTCAATTCCTCCGCCGTCTGCGTAAACCCCGGCAGCGCCTTCAACTGCTACTGGCCGATGCCTTTCCGCAGGCACTGCCGCATCACCATGCAGAACGTCAACCCGTCGGAGCGGATGACGCTGTATTATTTCATCGACTACACGCTGGAGAGCGTGGACGAAACCCAGGCCTACTTCCACGCGCAGTTCCGCACCACCCGCTACAACGAGACGTCCGACTTCACCATACTCGACGGCGTGCGCGGGCGGGGGCACTTCGTCGGGGTGTATCTGGCCTGGGGCGTCGGCAACAACGGCTGGTGGGGCGAGGGCGAGGCCAAGTTCTTTATCGACGACGACGAGAAGTTCCCCACGATCTGCTCGACCGGGCTTGAAGACTACTTCTGCGGCAGTTACAACTTCGACCGCGGCGGCAGGTATCAGATTTTCTGCACCCCTTACGCCGGTCTCTGCCAGGTGCTGAGCCCGGACGGCGCCTACAAATCGCGCCAGCGTTTCGGGCTTTACCGCTGGCACGTGATGGATCCCGTGAGGTTCGGCAAGGCGCTGAAAATGACGATACAGGATCTCGGCTGGCGCCACGGCGGCCGTTATCTGCAGCAGCATTCCGAAATTTCATCCACCGCGTTCTGGTATCAGACGGAGCCGCACGGCCCGTTCCCGAAATTCCCCGGCCGCAATGAACTTGAGACACTTTAAGCGTGGCGCGGCCGCCGCGGCGCTGGCGGCGGCCGCGGTTTCTTTTTCCGCGGCGGCGGCATCGCCGGC
>JAGCAM010000091.1 GCA_017652705.1 Kiritimatiellia bacterium
ACACCGCCGGCCGATTCGGCAGGGGCTTTTATTTCTATCGCGACACCCACAACCAACTGCCGCCGATGGCGCAATTCTTCGCCAAGAAGGAGACCTTCATCGGCGGCGGAGCCCGGCCCGGGCCGGACTCCGTTTCATTTTCGGGCGGCGAATTTTCGGTGGCGCCGCAGCCGACCGGCGCGAATTACCACTGGGTGTGGCGCGACGTCGGCGAAACCTGGTCGGCGTACGTGAAAGGCGCGCCGGGCGTCGTGCTGACGCTTTGGCCGGAGCTTTCGCCGCTTGCTCCCGACATCGTCGCGGCCGCGAAACGCAACAAGGACTGGAAATACGACGGGAAAAACGCGGTGAAAGACCGCGCGGTCACGAATTCGTTCGAGTTGACCGGCGGCTGGCAGCGCGTGTGGTGCTTCGCCGTGACCGACAACCGCACCGTCTCGCGGCGCAGCATCGCCCTGAAGATGAAGGCGACCGGACCTGTCGAGATGAAGAAATTCCAGCTGCAGGTGACCGGAGAATACCCTTACCGCGACCGCTACGACCCCGGCGTGTGGGTCGACGGCGGCCGCAGCTCCGTCGGTTCGCCGCTCAGGTGTGCCGATCCGCAGCGAATGGCTGGCTTCCCCTACCGCGAAGGAGCTTTCGCGTTCTGGATCAAAAACGCCCCCGGCGTGCCCGAGAGTCATCCGGTGAACGCGTGGAGCTTCGCGAAGGCGTGGGCTACGCAGTGGGGCTTCGGATGCAACACGCTTTACACCGGCGACCCGCGCCACGCCTGCCAGATGAAGAAAAAAGTGCCGCGCTGCGGTGAATGGGTGCACGTGGCCGGAGTTTGGAGACGGGACCGCTTGGCCCTCTACCTTAACGGCGAACTCGCCGGTGAAAGAATCGCCTCCGACGATCCGAAACGCAAAGTGGAGGTGAAACTGATACCCCAGCAGGACAACGCGGGGATGTTCCGCGTCGGCGCGTGCGGCGAAGGCTCCGGTTCGGTCGACGCGGTGATGGACGAATTCGCCGTCTTCAACCGCGCGCTCGACGACGCGGAGGTCAGGGAACTCGCCGAGGCCGGGCGCGGGATGCTCGAGGGCACCCGCCGGATGCTGGCCGACAATCTCTTTTTCAACACGTTCTTCCGCAACGAAACGAACGCCGCGCTGCGGCTTTCGGTGTGGTCGCCGGCGGCGGGGGAGTACAAACTAGTCTCCACCGTCGGCGGTGAAGTGCAGCCGGTGCGCAAGGTGGCGCTGCCCGCCGGTTTCGGGCGTCTTGAAGTGCCGTTCGACCCGGCGAGGTTCCTCCCGGGCAGACACCGCTATTCTTTTTCGCTTTCGGCGGCGGACGGCGATAAGGTTCTGTCGCGTTCGGGCGAGCTGGTCGTGCGCGGCCGGCTTGAACGCGATGCGTTTCTCTACCTCAGCTGGGGAGGGTGGGGCTACATCCACCACGACTTCGGCGATATCGTGGGGATAAACTGCTATAACGTGGGCGTCGACGGCGCGGTCGAAATCCGACGGATCATCAACCACGGCGCCTATCCCAACATCCGCTACGAGAACGGGCAGGAATGGTTCCGGCGCGATTTCGACTGGGCCGGCATCCGCGCCAAGGCGAAGAAAGACCTCGCGTTCGCCGCGGGGCAGCACGCATGGGTTTCGACGCTGCTTAATTCGGAGATTTACGGTTCCGGGGTGGCGCAGCGGGCGAAGAACAACCCGAAATACCTCGCCGTGGCTCGGAGCGAACTCGGAGTCGAGCCAGAGTTCACCTACGGCACGGCGCCGAGCGAAGTCGACTGGCGCAAGCTGGGCAAGGCGCCTTCGCGCGGCGTGATCGGCCACGACTATTCCGCCACGCTGGAGACGCTCAACTGGGTGATGCTCAAAGGCATGCCGCTGTACCGTTCGAACCGCGAGACGGCCGCGGCGATCCGCGAAATCCAGCCCGGCAACCTGGTGTGGTCCGAACCGCTCAGCGGCGGTCTCGCCGACACGGTGTGCATGGGCGCCGACTGGCTTTACCAGTATTCCACGGCGACGACGCTGCTGGAGCTGCTTTCCCAGTATTCGTGCTGCCGCGCCTACGGCCGGCCCTACATGCCGACGCTCGGAGGCAGTTACTGGCCGACGCAGAGGGGCCGTCACCCGACGCTGAAAGACGCCGCCGGCAGGC
Source organism: Kiritimatiellia bacterium (assembly GCA_017652705.1). Taxonomy (GTDB): domain Bacteria; phylum Verrucomicrobiota; class Kiritimatiellia; order RFP12; family UBA1067; genus UBA1067. The sequence goes on from JAGCAM010000091.1 coordinate 2,173, forward strand.
CCAAGGCGGTGGAGATGGCGCAGGGGGCCGACGAAGTCGCCGTGAAAACCTGGCTGTCGATCGGCGCGGTGCCGGCGCACCATCTGTCGTTCTTCGCGCTTGACGCCTGGGAATACGGCATGTCCAACGCGGTCAAGTTCGCCGGGTCGCCGACTAACGACATCAAGCATATCGCCGAGCCAGACGCGGCGGCGCGGTACGGCGCGGCGTGGCACCGCGACATCGCGCCGGCGGCGGAACTGCTGCGCGACATGCCGAACGTGCGTCCCGACGTGGCCTTTTTGATGCCGATTGAAATCGAACACGGCGCCGGCTTCTGGTGGGGCCACCACCACTACTCGATGTCGCTCCGCGGCGCACTGGCCGGGTGTGCGCCCGCCTTCGACGTGCTGGGCGGCGCCGAAATGTCGACCGGCGACCTCGCCGCGAAACTGTCCGGCTACAAGTACGCCGTGCTTCCGATGGCCCGCGTCGTCTACGCCGAACGCGCCGCGGCCCTCGCGAAAGCGGCCGCCGGCGGAACCGTCATCGTGCAGGATTCTTACGCCACCAACCACTATCCCAACGAAGTGTGGCTCAAGAATCTTTCCTACACGCCCGGCAACTGGGGCAGCATGAAAAAAGAATTCCTCTCCTGGTACACGAACGTCGTGCCGGAATTGACGGCGCGCATGCCGGCGACGTCCACCTGCGACGGCGGCAGGGGCTTCACTTTCACGAAGGAGTACAAAGGCGTCCGGTACGTGGTCGTGGTCAACGACGCACGAGACCCGAAGCCTTCCTACCTGAACATCTTCAAGACCAACGACTGGTACCGGGTCGTCGGCGCGCCGCAGAAGATAACCACGACGATCCGCGGCGTGCCGCCTGGCGCCGCGGTGTATCTTTTCAACGCCCGCGGACGGCCGAATTCGCTCACGGCCGAATACGCGCCGGCGGAAGGGCGGGTCTACTGCGTGTACCCGAAGGCGCTGAAAGCCCCCTCGCTTGCACTCGAAGGCGCCGTCAGGCCGGGCGCGAAGGCGACCCTCCGCGTGAAAATCGCCGACGCTGGCGGGGCGCCGGCGCCGGGGCGGCAGATCGTGGCTCTCGAGCTTGCAGACGGCGCGGGGGGCCTCCGCGACGAATCCGGCCGGTATGCCGTCGAAGACGGCGAAACGGCCATCACGCTGCGTTTCGCCGCGAACGAACCGCCGGCGCTCGGAGAGCGCCGCTGGCGCGCCAAAGTCACCGACCTCACCACCGGCCTCTCGTCGGAACTGACTTTTGAGATGCAGACCTCTCCGACGCTCGTCGAGGCCGAATCGTTCGCGGAGAAAGGCGGCTGGGTGGTGGATCAGCAGTTCATGGACCAGATGGGGTCGCCTTTTCTGCTGGCCCACGGTCTGGGCCGCCCCGTGAAAGACGCGGTATCGTCGGTTCTGCTCGCGCCCGGGCGCTACCGGCTGTGGGTGCGCACCCGCGACTGGGTGGCGCCGCACGGTCCTGGGCTGTTCGCGGTGCTGGTGAACGGCCGGCCCGCCGGCGAGTTCGGCAAACACCCCGACGGAAAATGGGCGTGGCGCAAAGGCGAAGTGTTCGAAACGAAGGGGCCCAGCAGGATAACGCTGCGCGACATGACCGGTTTCGAAGGCCGTGTTGACGCGCTGATGCTTGTGCCGGAGGACAGCGCGTACGTGCCGCCGGAGACCGAGGATTTCGGCTGGCGCCGCGCGCTGCTCGGGCTGCCGCAGCGCGCCCCTGACGCGGGCAGCTTCGATTTCGTCGTGGTCGGCGGCGGTTACGCCGGCATGTGCGCCGCGGTCGAAGCCGCGCGGATGGGGCTGAAAACCGCCATCGTGCAGGACCGGCCAGTGTTCGGCGGCAACGGCTCCAACGAAGTGCGCGTCGGCCCCGTCGGCGGACTCGACCTGCCGCCGTTCCCGAAAATCTCCAGTCTCATGCACGAAATAAACCGGATATCCCGTGGCAGAGGACACACCTCTGGCGGACTGCGCCCCCCGGTCAACGACGGCAAGGTGGACCGCTGGATGCGTTCGATAACGAATCTCAGCTGCTACACCTCGACCCGGGCCGTGGCGGTCGAGAAAAACGCCGACGGCACGATCGCCGCGGTAGTCGGGCGCAACATCGAAACCGCCGCGGAGCTGCGATTCCCCGGCAGGTTCTTCTGCGACGCGACCGGCGACGCCTGGCTGGGCGTCGCTTCCGGCGCGGAAGTGCGCACAAAACCCGAGCTTAAAGAGGCGACCGGCGAAACGCTCGCCGCCGCCAAAGGCGAAACGCCCGGCGGCTACGGCTCGTCGAATTTCTGGATAACGGAATGGTCCGACCGCCCGTCGACGTTTCCCAGTTGCCCGTGGGCGCACAACGTGACCGCCGAATCGCTGGACGTCACCAAACCGCGCTGGCCAGTCATCACCCGCAACCCCTTCGTTGCCGGCTGGAACTGGGAGAGCGGCTTCGACAAAGACGCGGTCGAAGACGGCGAATGGATCAGAGACAACAATTTCAGGGCCGCCTACGGCACGTGGGACTACCTGAAAAACAAGGCGACGAACCGCTCGGTCTACGCCGTCGCCGAAATGACGTGGCTCGGTTTCGTCACCGGCAAACGGGCGGCGAGGCGCATCGTCGGCGACTACGTGCTCTGCGAACAGGATCTGACCGAACACCGGGTGTACCCCGACGGCGTCGTGCCGACCACCTGGTACCTCGACCTCCATTTCCCCCATCCTTACAACGAACGGCATTTCCCCGGCGAAAGTTACCGCTCGTGCGCATACGACGACCCCCGCTGGCGGGAGTTCAAGGTTAAAAACAGCGGGCGGATGGTGCGGATCAAGCCGTACCCGATACCGTTCCGCTGCCTGTATTCGAAGACGGTGTCGAATCTCTTCATGGCGGGCAAAGACATCTCGACGACGCATGTGGCGATGTCGTCGATCCGGGTGGAGAACACGACCGGTCAGACCGGCGTCGTCGTCGGCAGGGCTGCCGGATTGTGCGTGCGCAACGGGTGGACGCCGCGGCAGCTCGCGACCGGGCATTTCGCCGCGCTCGCGAAAGAACTCAGCCGGTAGGCGGGTTGACAGCTAATTCGGTATTTTGATATAATTCCCCGCGTTTTGGCCGTGAGAGTGTAGCGCGTGTGCGTGAGAGTATCGCGGAAAATTACCAGAAAAGGCACATAGATGGATCAGATCAAGATCAAGGCGGCGAAACGTACCGAGCAGGGTACGGGCGCCGTGCGAAGGTTGCGCCGCACGGGCATGATACCCGGGTCGGTGATGAAAATGAAGAAGGGCGGCACTTTGCTCATCAAGCTGCCAGAACACGAATTCATGATGGCGATGCGAGGCAGAACCGGCAAGCAGATTCTCGTCGGTCTCGACATCGACGGGGCCGACGTGCCGGCGCTTCTGCGTGAAATGCAGAACGACGTTCTCAAAGGAACCCCCATCCACGTGGATTTCAGCGAAGTGTCGCTGAGCGAGAAAGTCCGCGTGACGATACCGATTTACCTCGTCGGCGAAGCAACCGGCGTGAAAATCGGCGGCGGCGTTCTCGAACAGGTGCTGCGCACGGTCGACATCGACTGCCTGCCGACCGACATCCCAGAGAAGTTCGACGTCGACGTAACTTCGCTCGGCCTCGATCAGACGCTTTTCATCCGCGACCTGAAACTCGGCGACAAGTACACCGTCGTCACGCGCGGCGAACTCGCCGTGGCGGTCGTGAAAGCTCCCGACGACGTGCCCGCAGCCGGCGCCGCCGCCCCGGCCGGGGCCGAAGCCGCAGCCCCCGAAGTCATCAAAAAGGGCAAGGATGAGGCGGCGGCGGGCTCCGAAGCCAAGGCCGGCGACGCGAAGAAGGAGGAGAAGAAGTAATGAAGAAGTACGATGCGAATTACATCTTCGTCGGGATCACGCGCGAGGAAGTCCTCGACGCGTATCTCGAGAAAGCCCTGGCCGAAGTGACCAAACTCGGCGGTCAGGTGCTGGAAACCGTGAAACTCGGCAAGCGAGTCTTCTCGCGTCCGATGAAAAAGCGCGATTCCGGCGTCTACGCGAAAGTGCGGCTGGAGATGGATCCCGACAAGGTCGCCGAGCTCGTCAAGCGCTACCGCCTCGTCGAAGAGGTGTTCCGCGTGCAGATTCTGGCCGTTGACGACCGCCGGGAGGCGAAGATAGCCCAGGAGAAGACCGAGCGCGCCGAAATTCTGGCGAAACGCGAAGCCGCCGCCGCCGCCGCTTCCGCCGCCGCCGCTCCCGAAGAAGCGTAACGAACAGCGAGGTGCCTCATGGCGTCTTTCAACAGGGTTATTCTGATGGGCAATCTGACGCGCGATCCCGACATCCGCACGGTCGGCACGGCCGGCATGAAGGTGGCGCGTCTCGGGATGGCGATGAACGAGCGTCGCCGCGACCGCAACGGGCAGATGCAGGAGTTCCCGGTGTTCATTGACGTGGACGCCTGAGATAAGCTGGCCGAACTCTGCGGGCAGTATC
>JAGCAM010000092.1 GCA_017652705.1 Kiritimatiellia bacterium
ACACATACCTTTCCACGTCTCCTCCGGAGACGTGCTTTTCTCCAAACTCCGGTTTTCAAAGAGCGGCGCCCGGCCCCTTCCGGGGGCGGACAAGCGCGTAGTATATCATTTCCCCGCAATCCGCGCAAGGGGGGGATGCGATTTTTTTGAAAAAATTTTCTGAAAAAATTTCCGCACGTAAAATGAACGAAACCCGGAGCGTTCGCTCCGGGTCGTCCAAGGTTGTTCAGAAAGAACTTAATGAAACTTTTGACTTTCGGACGGGTCGCCGCGGCCGTTTGTCTCCGCTCTCCGTACCTCCGTCTGACTTAGTATATGCGGAGCGGCGAAAGCGATGACAGGTTTTTTCATTTTTTCTCAAGTTCTGGAATCGGCAGCAGTTCCCCGAGCTCGTAATTCAGCGAATACGGGTCGGGTATCGCCCATCCGGCACCGGGATAGCATGTCAGTTCACCGACTTTCACCTGCCCGTCAACATAATACAGGTCAACCCTCAAAAACGGCATTTCCGACGAAAGAATGCGGCAAATCTTCAACATTTCGTCCCATGCCTCCGGTTTCTCCATCTCGCCGCGGTAGAGTGCGCCACCTCCCCAGACGACATTCATGCGGTTGAAGTCGCAGTCGTAGGTAGTGAATGTGGGCGTGTCGCTTTCGCGTCCGTCGCAGACGAACAGAAACTTAGGTTCACCTTGAAAACAGAAAAATTTATAGTCGCGCAGTCCGTGGCCGTCATCCAGAAATTCTTCAGCGATGATTTTCGGCGGGATGTCTTTGTAGGCCCATTCCAGGAAGTTGTAGTAGTGGTTGAACTGCGGCATGGTCCACACTTCAAGTCTGCGCCGGGCGTCCTCGGCATCGAACTTCGATTTATCGGGGCAGATTATGTTCTGATGGCAGCCCCAGTTCACTTTCAGCACGAAACGGTCGGGCAACGCGGCGAAATCGATCCGGTCCGCCGCGTCCCACACGCCGAGCGCCTTCACCAGATACCGCTCGCCGGCCTTTTCTTTTATATAGTCCCTGACCGCCACCTTGTCGGAGAGTTTCACCATCAGCGGATCGCGCCGTTTCCATTTTATCCACTGAAGTTTTTCGGTGAAGGTTTTGGGGTTGTCGAGGTCTGGTTTGCGTCCGGTGATGGTGTAATACTGCCATTCGATCACCTTTCGCGCCTCGTCGTCGGAGAGACCTTCGAACCGCCGGTCGAAAATCTTTTTTATCTCCGGGGCGCGGCGGCGCGAATAGACGCGTTTGCCGAAGAGGTACGCGCGCCAGTGCCAGAAGGTTTTTTCTATTTTGAAGAAGCCTTTCATTTTCGTCGCCTTTCCGCCGCCGGCGGACGCCGCCAGCGTCCGCATAGAAGCGTTTTCAAACCACCGCGAAATCTTCAGCAACTCGTCGTGGCGGCGGCCGTCGAAGAGCCACATGTCGGCGTAGAATCTCGCGTTCATCGCCAGCTGTTTCGCCTCCGGCACCCGCTGATAGACGCCGTCGTCGGTGATGCGGTAGCAGGCCTCCACGCCGGGGGAGAAGTGGGCTCGGCCTTCGCGGATGTGCAGAAAGTTTCTGAAACTGTCGCCGCGCATCGTCTGCTCCATCGAAGGGGAAGGCGGGTTGCGCACGCTCTCGGGCAGGCCGTCCGCGAAAACGACGTTGCGGTAGACGCATGTCTGGGTGTAGGCGATCACCGCGCGGTGCGCGAGATAATCGCCGAAGTCGGTGTCGGCCTCGGCCTCGGGGAATTCAGGGCAGCGCCGCCGCGATCCGTCGCGTTCAAGCCGCTCGATGCCGGCCGAATAGACGGTGAAGTCGGGGTGGGCGTCGAGAAAATCGAGCGCCTTTTCGATATGCCGCTCGTCGGTCCAGAAATCGTCGGGGTCGAGCACGCAGAAATAGGGGGTGTCGAGGAGCGCGTAGGCGCGGCTCACGTTGCGGAAGAGCTTGAGGTTGCAGTCGCTGCGCAGCACGGTGATGACTCCGGGGTGCGCTTTTTCGCGTTCGGCGACTATCGCCAGCGAACGGTCGGTCGAATGGTCGTCGGCCACGATTATGCGCAAGCGGCGCGAGGTCCGCTGCCGGAACACCGAATCAAGCGCTTCGGCGATGTAGCGCTCCTTGTTCCAGGTCGGCATTATGACGGTGATGTCGAACACGGCGGACACTCCCCCTTACGCCATCTGCCGCGGTTTGGCCGGGCATCCGAAGACGGTGACGCCCGGCGGAACGTCGCGGGTCACGACGCTGCCGGCCGCGACCATCGCCCCTTCGCCGATCGTCAATCCGGCCATCACCATCGAGCCCGCCCCCACCGTGGCGCCGCGGCGGACGCAGGTGCGCTCCAGCTTGAAACCGCGGTTGCCGGACTTCGGGTGGCGGTCGTTGGTGAAACTCACCTGGGGGCCGATGAAAACGCCGTCTTCGAGCGTGACGCCGTCGCAGATCGCCACGAAAGGTTTCACCGTGACGTTGTCGCCGATGACCACGTCGTTCTCGATGAAACAGTGCGCGCAGATGTTGCAGTTTCGCCCGATCTTCGCGCCGGGCAGCACCACCGCGTACTGCCAGATGCGCGTGCCCTCGCCGATGTCGCCGGTCTGCACATCGGTCAGCGGATGTATCTTAACTCCCATCAGCCCCCTCCTTTTCCTTCCGTTCGCGGCGGACCGCGAATTTCAAGCCGGCGATTTCCACCACCGTGATTCTTGAAAAGAGCGTTGAATACCGGCGGCGGCGGTACAGCCCGGCCACCCCCCGCGAACGGCGCAGTTCGGCGTGGGTCCCCAGAAAGGCCTCGAGGTGCGGCCAGTCGCGGTCGCGGCAGAGCACCCTCTCCTCCTCGGCCAGATTGAGCCGGTAGTACGCGTTCATGCGCTCCGACTGTTTCACGGTGTTCATGTCGTGCCACCGGTAGCGGAAGGTTTCCGCCCCGATCGACCGCATCCGCGTGATTTTTGAAAGCTGCAGCATCAGCCACCAGTCTTCCAGTGGGGTGCGTTTCGAACACGGTTCCACCTTTTTAAGACATTCCGCGCGGATGAGCGCGCCGTTGGCCACATGGTTGGTGTGCAGAAGTTCGCAGTAGGTGCCGAACCCCGGGTGGTCGCCGGAGACGCCGCGTTCGGCGGCCATCTGGTCGTTGAGAGTGAGATAGACGGCGTCGGCCGGGTCGTACACGGCCTTGCGGGAAGCGTCCCAGTAACACCGCCGCCCCTCGCCGTCCATCAGCTGGTTGCGACCGACGGCGAGCCCCGTCGCGGGATCCGCCGCGAGCGCCGCCGCGAGCGCCGTGAGCGCACCGGGCAGATACATGTCGTCGGAGGCGATAACGCCGACGTATTCGCCTTTCGCCTCGCCGAGCAGGCGGTTCAGCGTCGCGCAGGTGCCGCGGTTTTCCTGAAAAAGAACCACCGTGCGTTCGAATTTTTTTTCGCATTCCGGAGCGAGCGACCGCAGCACCCGCGGGGTGTCGTCGGCGGAACCGTCGTCGACGGCGACGAACTCGACGCGGGGCCAGTCCTGCGCGATTACCGAGCGCACGGCGTCTTCAACGTACCGGGCGTGGTTGCAGGCCGGCATCAGCACGGAGATCAGCGGAACGTCCTTCACGGTCAGTCGGTTTTCTGCATGTCGCAAAGGCGGCGGTAGACGCCGTTCGCCGCGTACAGCTCGTCATGGGTGCCGCGCTCCACGATCCGGCCGACTTCCATCACGAGTATGAGGTCGGCGTTTCTTATCGTCGAAAGCCGGTGGGCGATCGCGAAGACGGTGCGGTTTTTCATCAGGTTGTCGAGGGCGTCCTGCACGAGGCGTTCGGTAACGGTGTCGAGGGCGCTCGTCGCCTCGTCGAGGATGAGAATCGGCGGATTGCGCAGAATGGCCCGCGCGATCGCGATGCGCTGGCGTTCGCCGCCCGACAGCGAAAAGCCCTTCTCGCCGGCGAGGCGGGCGTACCCCTCGGGATGCGACATTATGAAATCGTGGGCGTTCGCCATTTTCGCCGCGGCGACCACCTGCTCGTGGGTGGCGCCGGGCGAACCGTAGCGGATGTTCTCCTCCAGCGTGTCGTTGAAAAGCAGGGTTTCCTGCTGAACCGAGCCGATAAGCCGCCGCAGGTCGGAAATGCGCAGATCGCGGAGATCCAGCCCGTCGATCGTCACGCGTCCGGACTGCGGGTCGAAAAAGCGCGATAGCAGCCCTGAAACGGTGGTCTTGCCCGAGCCGGTGCCGCCCACGACGGCGACCATCCCGCCGCGCGGCACTTCGAAGGACAGGTGGGAGACGGCGTCGCGATCGGCGGTGTCGTAGCGGAACGACACGTCGTCGAAGACGATGCGGTCGGTGAAACCGGTCTTGGGCGTCGGCGCGGGGTTCTCGGGCAGCCGCATGTCGATGTCCATGAGCGACCAGATGCGCTGCAGCGACGCCTGGGCGGTCTCGATCTGCACCTGGAGGTTGGACATCTGCTTGATCGGCTTGTAGATGAGCAGCAGCGGCGCGATCATCGGCAGCACGTTGGCAAGGGTGACGTGCGCGGCGAAACACCACACGAGGAAGCCGCAGATGAGCAAAATGCCGATCGTCTCCACGACCGGCCCCACGACAAGGCCGCACCTGATCGCGCGCATGATCGTGCCGAGCAGCCGCCGGTTGACCTCCTCGAAGCGGCGGTTCTCGAACTCCTCGGTTCCGTACGCTTTGACGACGCGGATGCAGGTGAGCACTTCGTGGATGCTGCTGCCGACGACGGAGCCCTTCTCGAGCGAACGGCGGCTCCATTTGCGTATGCGCTTGCCGATGCCGACGACGGGTATCATGAACGCCGGCATGCCGATGACCAGCACGCCGAGCGTGGGCAGCATGTCGTTGGACACGGCGAACCAGATTATGAACCCCACCGACACGACTATCTCGAAAGGGGCGCGCGCGAGTTCCGCCAGCATGCTCTGGATGATGCCCTGCACCGTAGCGGGGTCGCCCATCGCCCGCCACATCAGCTGCCCCACGTCTATGCGCCCGTGGAACTGCAGCGACTGTTCGTGGATTTTGCGCATGATGTCGATGCGCAGATCGGTCACCGCCCTGGTCGCCGCCCAGGCGAGACAGTACTGGTTGAGAAACATGAGCAGCAGCCGCACGCCGGCGATCAGCGGTATCACCACCACCGCGATGAGCAGCAGCGCGCCGCCCATCGCGCCGCTGCGGTCCTGCAGCTCGATGCCGCACTTGCGCGCCATGCGTTCGACCGCCGGGTACCACGACGGCAGCCGCGATTTCTCCGCCACCCGGCGGCCGAACTCTCCGCCGGCGACCGGCTTTTTCTCCGCGGCCGCCTCCGCCTCCAGCTCCGCCTTGTCCGCGGAGGGCTTCTCCGCCGCGCCGCCCTCTCCGGCGAACTCCGCCTTGATCGCCGCGATCCGCTCGTTGCGGCTCACCTTGTCCAGCGTGGGCTGGATGACCTGGAAAAGCGGCACCAGGGTGCCGGCCGTGAGCATGCCGCAGATTACGCCGATGAAAATTCTGCCTTTGTATCTGCCGGCGTATTTCCACACTCTGGCGTACGCCTCGCGGATCGTGTATTCGCGGTCGAAAAATTCTTTCTTGTACTGTATTTCCATTTGCTCCGCCCTCCGCAAATTTCAGTTGAACACCCCGCCGCCGCGTCCGCTCAGCCGGGCGCGCACCGCCCGCCGCCGTTCGCCGCCGATCACGAACGCCGACGCCGCCTTCGCCAGCGTCTTCAAGTACCACGCCCGCAGCCGCCGCGACAGCCGCCCTTTGCAGCGTATCGCCCCGTAGACGCGGTCGCACAGTTCCCGGTCGCCCAGCACCCGGTCTTTCTCCGGCCGGTGGAACCGACCGCGCGCGAGATACACGCCGGGGGCCGGCTCGGTGAACTGCGCCTCGGCGACGCTGTCGACGTTCTCGATCACCAGCAGATCCACCCCCGAGCCCAGCCGGCCGCGCAGTTTCTCCGCCGCGGCAACCGTTTCCGCCTCCGTCGGCGGCTCGCACTTCGTGTGAAAGACGAGCAGCGTGCGCCCGGTGGGCACCGTCGCGTAAAACCGCGCGATGCGGCGGTCGTATTTCTCGCGCACTTTTGCGTACGATTGCTCCAGCGGAACCCCCGCCGGGAAATCGTGGTACGAGGCCATGCCGGTGCCTTCGTCCATGTAGTAGTCGTGGTCCAGGTCGTCGCTCTCGGTTTTCAGATTCTCCATCGGCCGCAGCCGGTCCTTCCGGAGAAAACCCTCGAACCCGCCGCAGACGAGCGAAACGTTCAAGGCGAGACCGCGCGGCGAGCCCGCCATCCAGTCGAGCGGGCCGGAGGCCGAGCGCAGAAAGTGGCGGCGCATGTACATCGCGGTCGCGCAGTAATGACCGATCGAACACACGCGGTCGTATCTGGTGCGGAACTTGACTTTCACCGCGCGCCCCCCGCCGCCGACAGCCGCACGGCCTCGGCGAAGCCGACCCGTTCGGCGACGCCCAGCTCGCGCTTCGCCCGGTCCACGACCGGAACGTACGCCGAAGGCGCCGCCCCCGCCGCCGGCGAACCGAGAACTTTGACCCCGCATTCAGCGCCGAGCGCGGCGCGAACCGCCTCCGCCACGTGGCGTATCGACATCGCCGCAGCCGACCCGACGTTGTACGCCCTGCCGCGCACCCCGCGATCCATCACCGCGAAAAGCCACTCCACCAGGTCGTCGGCGTAAAGATAACTCCTGAGCGGCGTGCCGTCGCCTTTCACGACGATGTCGCGACCGTCGAGACAGTCCTGGATGAAATTGCCCACCGCGTAATGGATGCGCCGGTTGAGATGGGGCCCGGTGAACGCGAAGCACCGCGCGATCCGCACGTCCAGCCCGCTCTCGGCGAGCAGGCGTTCCGCGGCGAGTTTGCCGCGGGCGTACGCAGTCGCCGGGCGGCAGGGCGCTTCTTCGGCGACCGGCGCCGACTGCGGGCCGTACACCGCGCCGGAACTCGTGAACAGCACTTTCGCCGCGCCGCAGCCGGCGGCGAACCCGATCACCCGGCGCGTTCCGTCGACGATCGTCGACGTCATCTCGGCGTCTGGCAGCGTCGTCACCGCGGCGGTCGCGGCGTGCACGACCGCGTCGAACGGGCCGGCCGCGGAGAAATCGCGCACGTCGCCGCGCACGAACGCCACCCCCGGCTGCGACGCGAGGCGCGGGCATTCCGAGCGGAACCGCCCGGGGTCGCGGGAGAGGATCGTCCAATCGTCTTTGCGCAACTCTGGGTGGCGCAGCCGGTAGTCGAGCAGCGATCTGCCGAAGAAGCCGGTGCCGCCGGTTATGAACACCCTGCTCACCGGCCGCCTTTCCCGCCGAACCAGCGGCGGTCCCAAAGACGCAGTTTGAGCTTCCGGAGCACAACCAGCTCCACCCTGCCGCGGCGCACCTCCAGGTACAGCGGCAGATACGGGCGAAGTACGATCATCGCGAACGGGAAGCGGCGGTTGCGCGGCAGGTCGAACATGAAGTCGGCGAGATTGCGCGCCGAACCGCCCCGGTGGTCGCGGTTGTACTCGTAGACGTATTCGCAGTAGTCGAGAAAATCGGCCGACCAGCTCTCGTTGAAACGGGCGCCCTCGATGACAAGCGCGCGTTTTTTTTCGTCGGCGACGATCTGGGCGGCGCGCGCGAAACCGACATGCCAGAACATCCGCGTCAGATCGGGGTGGCGCATCGCCGCGCCCATGCCGCGCGTCAGCGTCGCGTCGTTCTCGGCCATGGTCATTTCGCGGACGCCGTCGTCGGTCAGCAGCCGGCGCAGAACCACGTTCGCCGGCGGCAGAAAATACGGCCGCCCGAGATTGCACAGCGCGTGGAGCGCGGGCACGCACTGCGGGTACCACGTGTGGATCATCGCGTACATGTTCTGGAGAACGTCGCCGTCGATCAGCGAGGCGCGGTAGATGCAGCCCGGCACGAACGCCGCGAGAAAAGCGAGGTAGCCGGCGTCCGGCGTCTCGGAGGGGCGGTTCAGCGCGTTCACCGTGTAGACCATGTCGTATTCGCCGGAGGCGAGCGCCCCGCCGACCGGCCGCCACCGCGACCAGTCGAAATCGTCGTCGTCGCAGAGCACCCACAGGTATTCCCGCGACGCCGATTCGAACGCGCGGACGATGTTGGCGTTGCCGCCGATGTTGCGCGGGTGCGTCACGACTTTCAGGTTGGGGTGTTCGGCGGCGAAACCGAGCGCGGTCCGCCGGGTGCCGTCGTCCGAGGCGTTGTCCAGCACCGTTATCCCGCAGCCGCGCACCGGCGAGTCCGGCGCGAAAAGCCGCCCGAGGGTGTGCCTGAGCGCGCGCTCGCGGTTGTAGGTGATCAGCACCACCTGCAGCGCCTCTTCGAGTCTGAACTCGCCGGAACTCATATCAGCATGTTTTCCTCCAGCTCGGCGCGCGGCAGCGGGGGGGCCATGTCTTCGAGCGGGGCGGAGACCATCGTGCCGTCCGCCAGCGTGCGCGTCGCCGCCTTCGGCCCGAGAACTTCGAACGGATCGAGCATCACCTCCGTGAAAACCGGCCCCTTCTCCGCGAAGATCAGCGGCAGTTTCGCGTCGAGCTCGAGGTTGTTCGCCAGCCGGTAGTATTTCAACCCGTAAGCCGCGGCGATTCTTTCAAGCGACGGCAGCACGACGCCCGATCCCGCCTCGGAACCGACGAACCGGCCTTCGAAAAAGGCGCGCTGCGTGGTTTTGATGGAGAGGTAGCCGCCGTTGTTGTAGACGAAAAGCTTCACCGGCAGTTTGTGGGTGACAAGGGTCTGGAGTTCCTGGATGTTCATCTGCAGCGAACCGTCGCCCTCGAGACACACCGTTTCGCGGGCGCCGCCGAACGCGAACGCGGCGCCGATCGCCGCCGGCAGACCGTACCCCATCGACGCGCACGCCTCGTTGGAAAACATGCGCATGTCGGCCCGCACCGGCACCGCCTGGAAAGTCGAAGTGTAGGCGATGCCGTTGGCGGTCACGAGCGTGAACGGGCCGGGGGCGAATTCCGCCACCTTCCCGGGCAGCACGTAACTTGAAACGTAGTCGGCGCGCTCGCGGTGTTCCCGGGTGACGACGGGGTATTTCGCCTTCATCCGCCGGCAGTAGTCCAGCCATTCCCCGCGCGGTTCGAGCGACGGCAGCTCCGCCGCAAGCGCCCGCAGAAACTCCCCGGCGTCGGCTTCGATTTTCACATCCGGCCGGAAGGTGGGCTTTTCGAGTTCGTTCGGGTCGACGTCGACCATGATCTTCTTCGCCGCGCGCGCCACCGTCTCGTACGCGTAGCCGCAGATTCGCAGCCCCATGCGCGTGCCGAGGACGAGAAAGACGTCGCTGTTCTGCATGATGAAATTCGCCGGCCGCTCCCCGAGAATGCCGGGGCGGCCGAAAAACAGCGGGTGCGCCGACGGTATAAGGTCGATTCCCGAAATCGAAGTGAGAACAGGCAGATTGAGCGCCTCGGCCGTTTTCAGGAACAGTTCCTCGCAATGCGCGTTGTGTACGCCGGAGCCGACGATCACCGCCGGTCGTTTCGCGGAGCGCAGCGCCGCGGCGACTTCGGCGACCCGCGCCGGCGGCGGCGACTTTTTCACCGGCTCCGCCGCCGAAACTTCTGCCGCGGCGTCTTCGGGCATGGTCGCGGCCTGTATGTCGAGCGGCACGTCGATCCACACCGGGCCGGACCTGCCTTCACGGCAGATCCGCCACGCCGTTTCAAGCGTCTCCGCCACTTCCCCCACGCTCATCACCGTCTTCGCGAACTTCGTCATCGGCCGCGCCGCGTCGACGATGTTGAACTCCTGATCGCCGAGCTGCCGCAGTTTGAGCCGCGGGCAGGCGGTGATCATGGTCTCCCGCTTGATCTGCCCGGAAATCACGACCATCGGCACCGAATCGAGCCAGGCCCCCATCACGCCGGTCAGCGCGTTGGTGCCGCCGGGTCCCGTGGTCACGCACACGACGCCCGGCGCGCCAGCCGCGCGGGCGTAACCCTCCGCGGCCATCGCCGACGCCTGCTCGTGCAGATTGCACACGTACTTGATGCGCTTCTCCAGACCGAGCGCGTCGTCGAGATGCATCGCCCCGCCGCCGGTCACCAGAAAAACGTGCCGGACGCCCTTGTCGGCCAGCGTGCGCCAGATGTAGTCCGCCACCCTCATTTGCCGCAGAACCTCCGCACGGCTTCGATCATGTAGTCAAGGCGTTCGTCGCCCATGCCGGGGTACAGCCCTATCCACAGCGACGAATTCATGATGACGTCGGTGTTAGCGAGATCTCCTGCCACCCGGTAATCGACGCCTTCAACGAGAGAATCGAAGCACGGGTGCCTGAGAATGTTGCCGGCGAAAAGATTGCGCGTCTGGATGAACCGGCTTTCGAGGTGCTTCGCGAGATCGTTGCGAGTGAACCCCGCCCCCGGTTTCACGGTCATCAGAAAGCCGAACCATGAAGGGTCCGCCTCGGGGAGTTTCGAGAACAGACGCAGACTTTCCACGTCTTTCAGCCCGGCGTAAAGCCGCTCGAAATTCGCCTTCCGCTTCATGACGAACCCGGGGAACTTCTCCAGCTGGGCGCAACCGACCGCCGCCTGCATGTCGGTCGCCTTCAGGTTGTAGCCGAAATGCGAATAGACGTATTTGTGGTCGTAGCCGGCCGGCAGACGGCCGAACTGCTTCGTGAACCGGCATCCGCAGGTGTTGTCCCTGCCCGATTCGCACCAGCAGTCGCGCCCCCAGTCGCGTATCGAAAGCGCGATTCTGCCGAGGAGCGGGTCGTCGGTGTAGACAGCCCCGCCTTCGCCGGTCGTCATGTGGTGGGGCGGATAGAAACTGGAAGTGCCGATGTCGCCCCAGGTTCCGGTGTAGCGCCCGGCGAAACGGCTGCCGAGGGCGTCGCAGTTGTCCTCGACCAGCCACAGGCCGTGCTTTTCGCAGAACGCCTTGACCGTCTTCAGATCGAAGGGGTTGCCGAGCGTGTGCGCGAGCACGACCGCCTTCGTGCGCGCCGAAAGGGCGGCGTCGAGTTTGGTCACGTCGACATTGGCGGTTGCGAGGTCCATGTCGACGAACACCGGCACCGCGCCGTGCTGCACGACCGGCGCGACAGTGGTCGGAAAACCCGCGGCGACCGTTATAACTTCGTCGCCGCGCTTCACGCGCCGGTCGCCGAGCAGAGGCGAGGTCAGCGTCATGAACGCGAGCAGATTCGCCGACGACCCGGAATTCACGAACAGCGCCTTTCGCACGCCGAGATATTCCGCCAGCCCCTTCTCGAACTTGCGCGACCAGCGCCCGTAAGTGAGCCAGAATTCCAGCGACGAATCGACCAGATTCACCATTTCCCTCTCGTCGAAAACGCGCCCGGCGTAATTCACTTTCGTTTCGCCGGGCTTGAAATCGCCAGCCCGCTCCGGCGGGTGCACGAGCCGGCAGTACTCCGCCGTCTTTTCAAGAATTTCCTTCTTAAGTTCCTCGGCTTTCATCTGCGTGTCACCTTTCATATGAAACTCGGCTTTTCGCGCCGGCTGCGGTATTCGTGGCGTTTTTCACGGTCGAAGATGAAGGCCGACACCACCCTCGTCTTCATCCGTTCGAAGCGTTCCACCGCCACGTCGCGCCATTTGCCGCGCAGCCTTATGAGCGAAAACACCCGCGAGTTCACCGCCACGTCGCCGAACGCCGGATGCGCCCCCTCCGGATGGAACGGCCCGTCAACGATGAACACGCCGTCGCCGGCGGCCGTGGCCGCGATGTCCGCGCATTCGGTGTGGCGCATCACCAGCAGGTCGACGCGCCGGCCGGGGAACTTCGCGCGGAATGTCTCCGCCGCCTTGAGTGCGTCTTCCGGTTCGGGGCGGTCACGCCACGTCCAGTACACGAGCAGCGTCGCCGGCGACGCCTCCACCGTGCGGTAAAACCGCTTTATGCGCCGGTCGTACTTCTCCCGCACCTCCGCGATCACCTCCGCCGCGTCGCGCCCCGCCGGAAAATCGTGCGCGAAGACGAAGCCAGCGGTGAAATCGTGGTAATAGTCGTGGCGGAGATCGTCCTGCGGCCCCCGCGGCGGATTCGGATCGCGCCGCAGGTTTTCGAGTTTCAGAAAGCCGGCGAAATCCGCCGCCACCGTCGCCGCCGCGCCGGCGACGCCGATGTACCAGTCGCCGATCCAGTCGAAAGGATACGACGCCCGGCGCAGCCGGTTCTTGACGAGATGCCCCGCGCAGCCGCAGTCGCTGCCGACGCTGCACACGAAATCGTATTTCGTCTTGAGCAATCTCTTCAGTTCGCGCATCCGCAGTACTCCGTTATCTGCCCGCGCGTCACCTCCGCCGCGTCGCCGCCGCGCCGCACCGCTTCATACCACCCGACGGTCTTCGAGACGGTGGTCTCGAAATTCCACCGCGGCCGCCAGCCGAGAACCGCCGCAGCCTTGGCGATGTCGAGATTCAAAAGCCCCGCCTCGTGAACGGCCGACGGGTCGCTCCCGTCCACCCAGCTGCCGGAACGATGTTTCAAAATCTCCGCCACGAGATCCGCCACGGTGCGGTCCGACGCCGGATCGGGGCCGAAGTTGAATCCCCCGGAATATTCGCCGAAACGCACGCGGGTGTCGAGCGCCGCGCCGAGCGCGAGATACCCTCCGAGCGGTTCAAGCACATGCTGCCACGGCCGCGTCGACACGCGGTTGCGCACCGATATCGTTTCGCCGCGGTCGAGCGCGCGCATGCAGTCCGGCACGATTCTGTCGGGCGCCCAGTCGCCGCCGCCGATAACGTTGCCCGCGCGGGCCGACGCCACCCACACCGCGCCGGCGGCGTCGTTGAAAAAGCTGCGCCGGTAGCTCGAAATCGCGATTTCGCACGCCCCCTTCGACGCGCTGTAGGGGTCGTAACCGCCGAGCGGATCAGTCTCGCGGTACGCGCGCCCGCTTTCGTTGTTTTCGTACACCTTGTCGGTCGTTACGCACACCACCGAACATTTTTCCTCCAGACGGCGGCAGGCGTCGAGCAGATGCACGGTGCCCATCACGTTCGCCGCGAACGTTTCCACCGGCTCGCGGTACGAAAGCCGCACGAGCGGCTGCGCCGCCAGGTGAAAAACGTATTCCGGTCTCGCCGCTTTGAGCGCCGCCTCCAGCGCGGCGCGGTCGCGCACGTCGCCGGTGACGTGCGAAGCGATGCGGTTCGCAAGCCCCAGCTGCCCGAAAAGGGCCGGCTCCGTCGGCGGCGGGAGCGCGTAGCCGTGAACTTCGGCGCCGACTTTCAGCAGCCACTCGCAAAGCCACGACCCTTTGAAGCCGGTGTGCCCGGTCACGAAAACGCGTCTGTGCGCGTATGCCCCCGCGAAATTCATGCCGCCTCCATCCGAAAAAGTCCGCCGGCGGTCACTTCCAGTTCCTCGTCCACGGCGCTTCGCCGGACGCCCACAGCCGGTTGAGCAGTTCGTATTCGCGGCCGGTGTCCATGCACTGCCAGAAACCCTCGTGCCGGTAGACGGTCATGTCGCCGTTGAGCGCGGCCTGCCGCATGGGGGCCTGCTCGAAGAAAAGGTCCTTGTCGGCGGTGAGGTATTTCGCCACGAACCGGCGGTCGACGACCATATACCCGCCGTTGATGAACTTCGCCGACTTCACCGGTTTTTCGTCGAATCTGACGATGCGGTCGCCGGCCATGACCATCTCGCCGAAGCGCGCCGAAGGATGCACCGCCGAAACGGTTATCAGCCGCTTCGCGCGGCGGTGCAGTTTAAGCGCCGCCGCGACATCCACGTCGGCGACCCCGTCGCCGTAGGTGAGAAAGAACTCCCGGTCGGACGGTTTGAGATATTTCGCCGCGCGGGCGACGCGGCCGCCGGTCATTGTCTCCAGTCCCGTTCCGACGAGCGTCACCTCCCAGTCGGACTCCGGCACGTCTTCGTGAAATTTCACCCTGGGGTTGTGCCCGAGGGTTATCGTCGCGTCGCTCGTGCGCAGGTGGTAATTCATGAAATAGTCCACGAACGCCTCCCGCTTGTAGCCGAGGCAGAGGATAAACCGCCGGCAGCCGAACGCCGCGTACGTCTTCATTATGTGCCACACTATCGGCTGCTCCCCGATCGGCACCATAGGCTTGGGCAGCAGTTCAGTGACCTCCCTGAGGCGGGTGCCCTTGCCTCCGCACAGTATCATGACCGGCGGCATCTTCATTTTCCAGCCCTCCTTATGTTGGACGGCACCGTGCGCCGTCCGCCGCGTTTCAGCCTTCTGGCGACGCCGCAACGCGCCGCCAGCCGCTCCGCAAAGCCCAGACCCGCGGCGCCGCGGATCGCCGCCGCGCCGTCCCGCTCGAGATCGCGCGCGCGCTCCCGCCGGCGGAAGTCCGGGTTCACCCCGTACCATTCGCACATCGCGTCGTCGTCGAGCCGCCACCGGTACCAGAGAGTCATCTGGTCGAACACCGGTCCGCCGGCGAGCCGGG
This sequence comes from Kiritimatiellia bacterium, assembly GCA_017652705.1. Lineage (GTDB taxonomy): Bacteria > Verrucomicrobiota > Kiritimatiellia > RFP12 > UBA1067 > UBA1067. The sequence continues at coordinate 14,474 of JAGCAM010000092.1, forward strand.
CGACGAGCCGCCACCGCGAAACCGCCGAAAGCCCCGTCCCCTCCCGCAGAAACTTCACGTACGCGGAGAACTCCTTCGAGAGAAACTCCGGCGTGAAATAATATTCGGACGGATCGCGGTACGACACAGAAGCCGCCCCGCCGCCGTAGGGCGGCAGATTCATCACCGCGAACGGGAGATCTATCCGGGCGTACGCCCCGTACGCGAGCGAAAGCGACACCAGATAGTCGGTGGAATACGGCCGCGTCACTTCGTCCAGCGCCCGCAGCCGCGCGAGCACTCCGTGCCGCCGCAGAATCTCGGATGAGAAAAAATGCCCGCTCGGATGGGTGAAGAGCAGCCCGTAGCGCCGGTACGCCGCGTACCCGCGGCGCACGGTCACCGCCCGGCCGCCATCGCCGCCGCCGTTCAGCACGAATTCGCCGCACGCCGCGTCGAGGCCTTCGAGCGCCGAAAGCGCCGCCGCCTCGCCGCCGAAAACGAGATCGTCCTTGTCGGTCATCTGCATCACGTAACGGCCGCGGGCGGCCTCCATCGCCCGCAGCTGGTTCTCGAAGGAACCGTAGTTCTCGGCGTTGCGCAGAAACCTGAAACGCGAATCGTCGATCGCGGCCAACTCGCCGGCGCCGCCGTCTGTCGACGCATTGTCCGAAA
>JAGCAM010000093.1 GCA_017652705.1 Kiritimatiellia bacterium
CGCCGACCCTCGCCGTGAGCCTTTCGCCGCCGACGGCGCCGCGCCCCCAGACCGGCACGCGCTTGCCGCGCTGCAGCACCGCATGGTCCGAAAACACCGGCGCGAGCGAAACCGCCGCGGCCGTCAGAAAACCGGTGAGCGTCATCCGCCCTTCTCCCGCTTGTATTTGGCGCGGTCGGCGGCGGTTATGCGGCGGATCACGCGCGCCGGGTTGCCGGCCACGAGCGTGTTCGCCGGCACGTCGCGTATCACCACCGACCCCGCCGCGACCACCGAGTTGTCGCCGATCGTCACCCCGCCGATTATCGTGGCCGAGCCGCCTATCCACACGTTGTCGCCGATCGTCACCGGGTAGGCGTATTCCCAGCCGTCGATGCGGTCTTTCACGTCGAGCGGATGCCCCGCCGCGTAGATGCCGACGTTCGGCGCTATCCACACGTTGTCGCCGATGCGCACGTAGTTGCCGTCCAGCACGACGAAGTTGTAGTTGGCGAAGAAATTCTCCCCCACTTCGATGCGGAAGCCGTAGTCGCACCGGAACGGCGGCAGAATGTTGCACTTGCGGCCGATTCTGCCGAATATCTTCGCGAGGAAATCGCGGCGTTTCTTCACCTGCGAAGGCTTAAGCCGGTTGTACTCGCACATCGCGTCCTGAATGACGAAACGGTATTTCGCCATTTCGTCGGTGCGGTTGGGGTTGTAGAGCAGCCCCGCCTCCGCCTTCTCCTGTTCGGTCATGCCGCCCTTCACGGGTCTGCACAGCACGGTTTTTTTTCTGAATCCCGGTTTCATTTTCATGTCCTTTCCAAAACTTCCGCGGTACGGGCGGGCAGATAGAGTTTTATCTGCTGCACGAGTTCGTTGCGCCCGGCGTCGTGCACCAGCGACGGGCAGTAGGTGACGCCCGGCTGGATGCGCCCGCGGCCGCCGAAGCGCGGTTCGTCGGTGTCGAAGAGGTGGCGCCAGACGGAAGCCGGCGGCACGGTGATTCCGTAGCCCGTGAACGACCTGACCGGGTTGAAGTTGAACGCGAAGACGAGGTCGCCCCGCACGAACGCGAGCACCTTGTCGCCCTCGTCGGCGCACAGCTCGGCCGGTGTCGCCGACATGGCGCCCGGCCCGGACAGCGCACCGGCCGCGGAGAGCTTCTCGAGCATCGCCGCGTCGAAATCGGCGAGCGCCTTGAACTTGAGCCGGGGGTCGTCGCGGAGCGACCACTGCCGCCGCGCGTGGGAGTAGTCCCAGCCGTTCTCCGCCCGCGGAAAGTCTATCCACTCCGGATGGCCGAATTCGTTGCCCATGAAATTGAGGTACGCCCCGCCGTTGAGCGCGCAGGTGGCGAGCCTGGCCATTTTGTGCAGGGCGACGCCGCGCTCCACCACGGCGTTCTCCTCGTCGATGCGCATGCCGCGGTACACTTCGCGGTCGACGCACTGGAAGAAAAACGTCTTGCCGCCGACGAGCGCCTGGTCGTGGGACTCGACGTAGGAGACGACCTTCTCTTCGGCGCGCCTGTCGGTCAGCGCCCGGAACATCCCGTGCATCGGCCAGTCCTCGTCGCGCGTTTCGCCGGCGAGCCTGAACCAGAAATCCGGTTCGCCCATCGCCATGCGGTAGTCGAAGCCGACGCCGCAGTCTCCGACCGGCGCCGCCACCCCCGGCAGCCCCGAAACGTCCTCCGCCACCGTGATCGCCGCCGGGTTCGTCTCGTGAATCACGCGGTTGGCCATCTGCAGATACACCCACGCGTCGTCGTCCACCGAACCGTTGAAGTACATCGAGTAGTCGGTGAAAGCGTCGCCGAGCCCGTGATCGTGAAAAAGCATCGAGGTCACCCCGTCGAAGCGGAACCCGTCGAAGCGGTATTCCTCCAGCCAGAACCGGCAGTTGGAAAGGAGGAACCGCAGCACCTGCGGTTTGGCGTAGTCGAAGCAGCGGCTGCCCCACGCCGGGTGCCGCCCTCTCGCGCCCGCGTGGAAGTACTGGTAGTCGGTGCCGTCGAAGCGCGAAAGACCGTCGCGCTCGTTGGCCACCGCGTGGGAATGGACGAGATCCATGATCACCCTGAGGCCGGCGCCGTGCGCGGCGTCCACCAGCGACTTCAGGTCGTCGGGCGTGCCGAACCGCGAGGACGGCGCGAAGAAAGACGAAACGTGATAGCCGAAACTGCCGTAGTAGGGATGCTCCATCACCGCCATCAGCTGCACCGTGTCGTAGCCCGCGGCCTTGATCCGGGGCAGAACGCGGTCGCGGAACTCCGCGTAGGTGGCCACGCGGCATTCCTCCGACGACATGCCGACGTGCGCTTCATAGACGAGCGGCGGACGCGCCGGGCGCGGCGCGGCGCCGTGCCGCCAGACGTAGGGCCGGGGCGGATTCCACACGCAGGCGGAAAACAGCTTCGTGCGCGCATCCTGCGTGACGTACCGCGCGAAGGCGGGTATGCGTTCGCCGCGGCCGCCCTCCCAGCGCATTTCAAGATGGTACTTCTGCCCGTGCGCGACCGCGTCCGCCGGCAGCCGGCATTCCCAATCGCCCGAAGGCGCGCGGTGCGCCTCGAAGGCGGGGTCGGTCCGCCAGCCGTTGAAGTCGCCGACGAGCCACATCGCCGACGCGTTCGGCGCCCATTCGCGGAACACCCATTCCGCCGGCCTGCCGCGTCGGCGCACGAGATTGAGCCCGTACCGCAGGTGCGCGTCCGCCCAGCCGCGCAGCGACGGCTCGCCGCCGGTCAGCTCGAACGCCCGCTCGAACGCCCGCCTCGCCCGCCCGCGGACCGCGGCGGCGTAGGGTCGGAGGCAGGCGTCGTCGAGCAGGTGCGCCATCGCCGGTCACCTCCCCTCGTGCGGACACGCCGGGCAGCCGCCTGAACAGCCGCCGCCGCGCAGCGAAACGTCTTCGCCCGTCCAGCAGTAGAGGCACAGCTTTTCGCGCGGCAGCCCGATGGCGTTCACGAGATCGTCGACGGTCTGGAACGCCAGCGACGTCAGGTTGAGCTTTTCGCGGATGTACTCCACCATGCCCCTGTACGGCTCGCCTTCGGGGTCGGCGTATTTCGCGATGTCGGCGTTCTCGCCCTCTTTGCCGCGCACGTACCGGCGGGTGATGAGGTCGTACTCGTTTTTCGAACGGGAAAAGTTTATGAACCGGCATGGATACAGCAGCGGCGGGCAGGCGATTCTCACGTGCGTCTCGCGGCAGCCCTCGCCGTAAAGGCGGTCGGCCTGCTTGCCGAGCTGGGTGCCGCGGACGATCGAATCGTCGCAGAACACGAGCCGCCGGTCCTTTATCAGCCCGGGAATCGGTATAAGCTTCATCGAAGCGACCTTCTCGCGCTGGCTCTGGTCGGAGGGCATGAACGACCGCGCCCACGTCGGCGTGTATTTCACGAACGGGCGGCAGTATTTGATGCACTTCTCGTGGGCGTAGCCGAGCGCGTGCGAAGTGCCGCTGTCGGGTATGCCGCAGGCGGCGTCGACATCCATGCCCGTGTCTCGCTTGGCGAGCGCGCTGCCGCAGCGGTAGCGCGCCATTTCGACGTTGCGGCCCTCGTAGGACGACGCGGGGTAGCCGTAGTACACCCAGAGAAAGGCGCAGATCGCCAGCTCGCCGCCGGGTTCGATCACCGTGGTGACCCCGTCGGGTTCCATCTCGACCATCTCGCCGGGCCCGAGGTCGCGGAGGTGGGCGTAGCCGAGGTTGGGCAGCGCGCACGACTCCATCAGCGCCACCGTCGCCCCGTCTTTGCGGCCGATCACCACCGGCGTGCGCCCGTACCGGTCGCGCGCCGCGTACAGCCTGCGGTCTTCGGTCATGATCAGCAGCGAACAGCTGCCGCGTATCTTGCGCTGCACGTACTTGACGCCCTCGATGATGGAACTCTGCGTGGCGATGAGCGCGCTCACCACCTCGGTCGGCCCCACCATGCCGGAGTTGGTCGAGTACTGCAGCTGGGCGGAGTTCTCCTCGAAAAGCTCCCTGATCAGCTCTGCGATGTTGGTTATCAGCCCGACCGTGACGATGCCGAAGGTGCCGAGCCGCGAACTCATCACGAGCGGCTGCGGGTCGGTGTCGCTGATGACGCCGATGCCGACTTCGCCGGCGAACCTGGCGACGTCGTGTTCGAACTTCGACCTGAACGGGGCGTTGCCGATGTCGTGAATGGAGCGCTGGAAACCCTTCTCGCCGAGCACCGCCATCCCGCCGCGGTGCGTGCCGAGATGCGAATGATAGTCTGTGCCGAAGAAGAGATCGCCTACGCAATCTCCCTCAGCCGTTACCCCGCAGAATCCGCCCATCTTTTCTCCTCTTTGGATGTACGGGGGTATTATACCATATTTTGCGCGGTCCTGGCGCGCCGGGCCCGGGATCGTCGTCCGCGGGCCGGCGCGGCCGGACTCTGGCGAGGAACCGCGCGTGCAGCAGAATCGGCGGGACGGTCGCGAGCTGGCAGAGCACGTCCGAAATCGGCAGTGCGAGCCAGACGGCGAGAGTGCGGTCAGCCATGAACCGCGGCAGCAGCCAGATGCAGGGTATGAGCACGACCCCCTGCCGCAGCGTCGAGAGCGCGACGGCCGCGGCGGGGCGCCCGATCGACTGGAAGTACGTCGTCGCCACCACGTTCACCCCGATGCACCAGATCATGCAGTTGGCGACGGCGAGGTCGTGGGCCGCCGCCGCCAGCAGCGCGGGGTTGCCGGATGGGACGAACACCGCCGAAAGCCAGCGCGGGAACGGCGGCACCGTCTGCACCGCGCAGGCGGCGACGCACAGCGCGGTGGTGATCCAGAAGCCAAGCGCGAGGGCGGAGCGCACCCGGCGGAAATTCCGCGCCCCCCAGTTGTAGCCGAAGATCGGCTGCAGCCCCTGCTGGGCGCCCATGACGGGCATGATGGTGAGTATCATCACGCTCTGGTAAACGCCGAGCGAGGCGAGCTGCGCGGTGGCGGCGTCTTCGTCGGCCGCCCATTTGGCGAAGGCGGCGGCGAGGGAGACGTTGACCGCCGCGCCGAGCAGCTGCTGGAGGAACGGGGCGAAGCCGATCGCCGAAGTCCGCCACAGGAAGGCGCGGTAGAGCGCGATGCGGCGCCACCTGAGCCGCACCGCGGTGCGGCCGCCCAGATAGTACCGGAGCGCCCACAAGAAACTCGCGGACATCGCGACGTTCGTGGCCCAGGCCGCGCCTTCAACGCCCATGCCGAAGCCGAAGATGAAAAGCGGGTCGAGCGCGAGGTTGGTTCCGAAACCGACGACCATCGACATCATCGACTTGACGGCGCCGCCTTCGGCCCGGGTCATGGCGGAGAGCCCGAAGGCGAGGTGCGAAAAAAGGTGCGAGAAGACCACGGTGCGCAGATAGGAGCGTCCGGCGGCGAACGCTTCGGCGGAGACGCCGCGGCCGCCGCTCCACGACAGCACGGCGTCGGCGTTGAAGAAGACGAGCGGCGGCAGCGCGAGAAAGAGCAGCAGTTTGACCGCGACGAGCTCCCCGAGGAGTTTTTCGCAGGCGACGCGGTCGCCCTCGCCGAGTTTTATCGAAAGCACCGCCGAATGCCCGGCGCCGACGAACACGCCGAAAGCGCCGAAGAGCATCATGACGGGCATGACGAGCGTGAGCCCGGCCATCGCCGCCTCGCCGCAGCAGCGGCCGATGTAAAAACGGTCGACGACGGCGTAGAGCGCGTTGAGGGCCATCGCGACGAGCGCGGGCCACGAGAATTTCAGCAGCAGCGGACCTATCCGGCCCGCGGCGAGTTCGCCGACGCTGCCGCGGACGGTCATTGCGGAAAGCGCTCCCCGGCGGTGCGGCGCACCGCCGTCAGAACACCAGCGCCACTCCCGGCAGGGCGTCGCGGATGCGCTTCATTTCTTCGGCGGAGAGCCTCAGTTCGCCGAGCTGCAGCGACTGGAGCGAGCGCCAGGCGTCGAGTTTCGCGGGCAGCGCCTTGAGCCTGGTGCGGGAGAACGAGAGGTTCTTGAGGCCCTCCTTCTCCGCCAGCCAGACGGGCACCTCCTCGATCGGGTTGCCCGAAAGGTCGATGTCGGTGAGCGACGGCAGGTCTTTCAGCGTCTCCGGCACGGCGGTGAAGCGGTTGTTGCGCAGGTAGATGCGGCGCAGCTTCGTGAGCTTGCCGAGATCGGGCAGCGCGGCGAGCCGGTTGTCGTTCAGCCGCAGCCATTTCAGCCCGGCGAGGGCGGCGACGGCGGCCGCGTTCGTGAGCTGATTGCGGTCGAGGTTGAGGTAGTCCGCCCCGGGGTTGACGGAGGGGACCTCTTCAAGCCCCCTGCCGCTCAGGTAGACGCGGTTTTCGGGCGGAACCGACTTGTAGGCTGGTTCCGGCTCGTTGAAGCAGCCCGCCGCCGCGGACGCGAGGGCGAACGCGGCGAGCGGGAGCGCGCGGCGGTTTAACAGGAACTGGCGTTTCATGGCAGTCTCCGGCCGCGTGGCGCGTCACACCGCGGCGGCGGCGACGATGCCGGCGAAGTCGGCGGCCTTGAGCGACGCCCCTCCGATGAGCCCGCCGTCGATGTCTTTTTTGGCGAGCAGGTCGGCGGCGTTGCCGGGCTTCATGGAGCCGCCGTACTGGATGCGCACTGTCTCGGCGGTTTCGGCGCCGACGAGGGCGGCGAGCGTCGAGCGGATGAGCGCGTGCGCCTCCTGCGCCTGGTCGGGGGTGGCGGTGCGGCCGGTGCCGATCGCCCAAACCGGTTCGTAGGCGATGACGAGCCTGGCGCAGTCGGCGGCGGAGACGTCTTTGAGGCCGACGTTCACCTGGCGCCTGATGACCTCCTGGAGCCTGCCGGCGTCGCGCTCTTCGAGCGTTTCGCCGATGCAGACGATGGCGGTGAGCCCGGCGGCGATCGCGGCGCGGGCGCGGCGGTTGACGGTTTCGTCGGTCTCGCCGAAATACTGGCGGCGCTCGCTGTGCCCGACGATGACGTATTTAGCGCCGGCGTCGAGAAGCATGCCGGTCGAGATTTCGCCGGTGAACGCGCCGTGATCCTCCCAGTGGCAGTTCTCCGCGCCGATCTCCACCCCGGTGCCGGCGGCGGCGGCGACCGCCGCGGGCACGTCGATCGCCGGCGTGCAGCACACGACGTCGACCCGGCCGGCGGCGGCGGCGGTCGCCTCGGCGACACCCTTCACCAGCGCCGCGGTTTCCGACGGCTTGACGTTCATTTTCCAGTTGCCAGCTATGATTTTCTTTCTGCTCATTTTCTTTCCTTTTCCTTTACCCTTCCTTTTCCGGTTGCGGGTTGAAATCGCCTTCGAAGCGCCGGTGGACGACGCCGGCCTGGCCGAAGACGTCCTTCACCGTGCCGAGAAACGCGTATTCGCCGGCGTACACGACCTCTTTCACGCCGGAGTTGATGATCAGCTTCGCGCAGGTGAGGCACGGCGAGAACGTTATGTAGATGGTCGAGCCGTTGATGGCGTGCCCGTGCAGCGCGGCCTGGCAGATCGCATTCTGCTCGGCGTGCACGCACAGGCATTCCTCAAGCCGCTCGCCGCTGCCGGTGACGCCGGCGCAGCGCGGGCAGCCGCCCGCGAAGCAGTTCGAAACGCCGTACGGGGTTCCGTTGTAGCCGGTGGCCAGTATGTGGCGGTCGCGGACAACCACCGCGCCGACGTGGCGGCGCAGACAGTTCGAGCGGGAGGCCACCACCCCCGCCAGCCGCATGAAGTATTCGTCCCACCCGGGGCGCGGATCTGTCGACTTTTCGGTCATCGGCATGAGATTATACCAAATTCCGCCGCGGTTATGGTATAATTCATGTAATGAATTTTCCGACAGTGTCAGTGATCGTTCCCACGTTCAACCGGGCGAAGATGGTCTGCGACTGCGTCGAAAGCGCGCTCGCGAACGGGTATCCTTCGCTCGAAGTGGTGGTGGTGGACGACTGTTCGCCCGACGACACCGGGGCCCGCGTCGCCGCCCGCTTCGGGGGCGACGGCCGCGTCAAGTACCTGCGCAACGAAAGGAACTCCTTCCAGGCGGTGTCGCGCAACCGCGGGCGGCGGGCGGCCGCCGGCGAATACCTGTTCTTCCTCGACGACGACAACATCCTGCAGCCGGGCGCCGTCGCCGAACTGGTCAGGACGTTCGCCGGGCACCCCGACGCCGGGCTGGTCGCGCCGATGGCCGTGCACCGCCGCCCGGGCGCGGAGAATCTCGTCTGGTCGCTCGGCAGCGACTTCAGCCGCTGGACGTCGCGGCCGAAAGACCGCCGGCCGAACCTGCCGCTCCACGAACTGCCTCCCGAACCGACGCTCTACCCGACGACCTACTATCCGAACGGCTTCATGGTCACCGCCGAAGCCTTCGACCGCACGGGCGGCTTCGACGAAAGTCTCGAGCAGATCTTCGAAGAGTCCGACTTCGGCTGGCGGATCATGGAGGCCGGCTACCGCGGGTTCGTCTCCACCGCCGCGCGCACCGACCACTACGGCTTCATCGAGCCCGGCTGCGCCCCGGCGCTGCGGCTGCTCGGCATCGAAAAGCCGCGCCGCACCTACTGCTTCGCGCGCAACCGCCTGCGCTTCGCGCGCCGCCACTTCAACCTGGCGCAGATACTGAGCGTGACGCTGCTGTTCGCCCCGCTCTCCTGCGTCTACTACTGTTCAACCGCGCTCGCCAACCGCCGGCCGGACATCGCGCTCGCGTATCTGCGGGGCACCGCCGCCGGCATTCTCGGGCTGTGACCCGCCTCCACGCGACATGTCCGCCTTGGACCGCATAACGCTCGTCATCGTCACCTGGAAAGGCGACGGGATGCTCCGCAAATGCCTCGACTCGGTGGTGCGGGCCTGCGGCGCCCTGCCGGAGACCGTGGTGGTCGACAACGCCGCGCTCGATTCCACCGCGGCGCTCGTCGGCTCCTACGCGAACGCGCGGTACCTGCCGCTGCCGGAGAACCGCGGCTTCGCGGGCGGCAACAACGCCGCGGCGCCCTTCTGCAAGCGCGAATACACGGTGCTGCTCAACAACGACACGGAACTCGCCGGCGACGCGTTCACCCCGCTCGTGGAATTTCTCGACGCCCGACCCGAGGCCGCCGCCGCCCAGGGTAAAATCGTCTTCGCCGCGCGCAACCAGCTCGACGGCTGCGGAGGCTTCCTGAGCCCCTTGGGCGTGCTCGCCTTCCGGGGCGCCTTCGCCGACGACTCGCCGGAGTTCTCCGCGCCCGCGCGGGTGTTCACCGTCGGCGGCGCTTTTTTCGCGGTGCGAAACGCGGCGGTCGCCGCCTGCGGGGGGCTGTTCTACGACCACTTCAAGTCGTACTACGAGGAAATCAACCTCTGCCACCGGCTGGCCGTGGCCGGCTACGACTGCTGGTACGTGCCAACGCCGCCGGTCATGCACCTGCACAGCGCGACCGCGTCGAAATTCCGCCGCGAGGACATTCTCGAGCAGTATTACCGCAACGTCTGGTTTTCCAACCTGACCTGCTTCAACGCCTGGAACCGGCTGCGCTTCGGCGCGATTCTCGCGGCGCTCTGCGCGGGACAGGCCGCGGCGGCGCTCCTCCGCGGCGACACGGGCCCCCTCAAGGCGCACTGGCGCGCGGCGAAACGCCTGCTGCGCGAATTGCGGCCGGGCGGGGAAGTGCGCAGAACCCGCGCCGC
>JAGCAM010000094.1 GCA_017652705.1 Kiritimatiellia bacterium
CGTCGACCTGCATCGCCGCGGTCAGTTCGCGCGGCAGCTCCCCAGCCCCCCACAGCATCGCGAGGCCCATGCCCTCGTCCCGCACCCGCCGGAGAATCTCGTAGCGGTAGCGCGCCGGTATCTTACCCCAGCCGAAACAGTTCAGCACCACGACTTTCGGGTTCTTCGCCATCAGCGTCTCGAACTGGGCCTGCTTGTCGAGAAAACCGCCGTGCGAGAGCGGGTCTTCGTAGATGCCCGTCGCCCCGAAGTTGCCGGGAAAGTACATCGGGTCGAGTTCGTTGCGCTCGTCAAGTTCGATCATGTCGCGCCATGAACCGTTGAAACCGGTCATGAAAAGGACCTTCGGCGCGCCGCCCGGCAGCCGCTTGCACCAGTCGAGATGGGGCGTCACGTAGGCGTTGCGTATCGTGTTGTGGCGGAACCAGCCGTTGAGCCCGTCGAATTCGCGCGGCGGCTCGAGATCGTAGCGTCCGGCGAGCGGCATCGCCATCTTCGAGGCGTCGCCAGACCCTTTCACCAGATCGAGAATGCGTATCTCGTACTCGATGTCGCGCATTCTCCCGAGTATCTCGCGGAAAGTCTTCACCGCCGCGAAGGAATGGTCGTACCGCGCCGTCTCGTTGGTGTATGATTCGTAAATCTTCGCGTATTTGTCGAGCAGCGGACGGCTCTTGAGCTCGTCGATGCGCCGCTTGACCGCAGCCGCGCAGTTGTCGAACTCCGCCGCGACGTTCTTCTGGTCGGCGTCGAGATCGCACGTCTGCGTGCCTTTGTAATCGTGAATGTACACCGCCCCGTCGATCAGAATGCCCCAGTCGCAGTTGAGCCGTTTTTCAAGAATCGCCAGCACTTTCTTCGCGTCGGGCTTCTTGCCGTCGGAGAAATAGAGATAGCCGAACTTGTTCGCCGAAACTCCCGAACCGCCCGGCGCGGAGGTCGAAAAACCGCGCCCCCAGCCGAGCGCGCCGAAGCGGAAGCGCGAATGGTTGAAGGTCCAGATGTCGCCGGGTTTCGGCCCCGGCCGCCCGTGGAAAGCTTCCCACGGAATGAAGAGTTCGACCTCCCAGCGGTCTTTGAACACCTTCGCCGCGCAGAGGACGCCTTCGCAGGTCCAGCCTTCGTCCATGTTGGCGGTATCCATCCGCCAGGCGGTGTCGTACTTGCCGAGCGAGTTGACGATGAACTTGTAGAAGCCGATGCCGGCCGCGTCGGGGTCGTAGAAGATTTCTCCGCAGTCGTCCCACCAAATGTTGTCCTGAAAGTTCTTCGTCGTTTTCTGGACGAGTTTTTCGGGGTGGTCCTCCCAGTTGCGGATGCCTGTGTAGACGCCCTTGTCGTCATAGACGATCAGGCAGTCGGTTTTGGTGTTCGTGACGCGCCGCGGGTTGGCCGCGAGATACTCGTAGTAGTCGGAATGCACCGGGGCTTTTTTCCAGCACTCGTCGATGAGTTCGCCGTCGATTTTCGGGGCGGGGTTCGCCGGGACGGCGACCTGAAAAGTGAGTTCACGCATTTCGCCGAAAGCTGTGAAAGCCGCCACCGCGGCCAGGAGTGTAATTTTTTTCATGTCGTATGTAGGTTCATGCAGTCGTGGATCGTTCTGTCTGTTGAAGGTATTATCTCAAATCCGCGGCGTTCGCGCAAGTGGGCGGCGCCTACGCGCCAAAGTCGCGGCGCAGGTTTCCGGTTGCCAGACGAGAAGCGCCCCCTTTCACGCAACAAAACTCATCCAACCGGTTCTTCCGGCCTGCCGCGGATGACCTTGTTGAACAGGCCGAGAACTTCGAGTCCAACAAGCGCCAGAACGGTCGCAATGACGGCGACAAGACAGAGCCCGGTGGCGCAGGCCATGCCGATTCCCGACGCCACCCACATTCCGGCGGCGGTGGTGAGCCCGTGAATGACCTGCTTCTGCATGATGATCGTGCCCGCGCCGAGGAAGCCGATTCCGCTGACCACCTGAGCGGCAACCCGCCCGGGATCGCCGACGCCGCCGAATCCGTAGCGCGAGACGAGCACGAAAAGCGCACTGCCGAGCGCCACCAGAAAATGAGTGCGGATGCCGGCGGTCTTGGCGCGGTAGGTGCGCTCCATGCCGATGACCATTCCCAGCGCTCCAGCGAGGGACAGGCGCACGATCATCACGGCCGTTTCCTCAATTGCCACACTGTCAAACATGTGAATATTATACCATATCCTCGCCGTCTGACAACCGCTACGCCAACCCGCTTTCAGGAGCGCAGTTCAGTTCAAGGACGGGTCACCAGGTCATGCGGACTGGAACTCCGGCGCTTTTAAGTTCGCGTTTTATGTCCGCTATGGTGTATTCGCCCGAATGAATCATTCCCGCGACTATGGCCGCGTCGGCGTGCGCATCGCGGAAGGCTTCAGTGAAATGCCCGGGCCGCCCGGCGCCGCCCGAGGCGACGACCGGCACGTCAACCGCATCGGCGACAAGCCGCGTTATCTCAAGCTGGAAACCGCCGCGGGTGCCGTCCGCGTCAACCGAATTGACCACGATTTCGCCCGCGCCCAGATCGGCCGCGCGTTTCGCCCATTCAACCGCGTCGATGCCGGTGCGCTCCCTGAAACCGCGGGTGGTTATTTCGTAGCCGCTCGCCGTCGCCGGCGATTTCACCGGATCCATCCCCAGCACGATGCACTGGCGCCCGAATGTCTCCGCGCCCTCGCCGATTATCGCCGGATTGCGCACCGCCAGCGAATTCATCGAAACTTTCTCGGCGCCGGCGAGTATGACCCGCTCCATGTCGGCCAGGCTTGAAACGCCGCCGCCGACCGCGAATGGAATGCTGATCGCCGCGGCGACCGCCTCCACCATGCCGATGTCGATCGACCGCCGCTCCGCCGAAGCGGTTATGTCGTAGAAACAAAGTTCGTCTGCGCCGCCGCCGGAATATGCCACGGCCATCTCCACCGGGTCGCCGACATCGATGTTGTCCTTGAACCTGACGCCCTTCGTCACCCGGCCGTTTCTCACGTCGAGACAGGGTATGATCCGTTTCGTCAGCATGCCGCGAACTCCTTGAGCAGTTCAAGCCCAAACCGCCCGGATTTTTCGGGATGGAACTGGTAGGCGACGAGACCGCCCTTCTTCACCGCGCTCGTGAACTCCACCCCGGCGTATTCGGTGACGCCGGTCGTGTACGGGCATTTCTCGGCGTAGTAGGAGTGGACGAAATAGTACTCCCGGCCGCCGTTCACCTGATTCCAGCCGATTTCCGGCACTTTCACGCCGGGAACGGACGGAAACCGCCGCACCGCGCCCGGCAGCACGCCGAGGCAGTCGACGCCGCCGTCCTCCTCGCTGCGTTCAAAAAGCACCTGCATGCCGAGACAGATGCCGAGAAAGGGTTTCCCGGCGGCAACCGCCGCCAGGACGGCGCGGTCCAGACCGGTGGCGCGAAGATTGTCCATTGCGCTTTTCGCCGCCCCGACTCCGGGGAAAACTATCTTGTCGGCGGCGGCGGCGACCGCGGGATCGCGCGTCACCGTCGTCTCGACGCCGATCGCGGCGAACGCGTTGCGGACGCTCGTGAGGTTGCCCGCCCGGTAGTCGAGTATCGCCGTCATGCCTCGCTCCTTTTGCCGCCGGAGCCGAGCAGACCGAGCCGCCCGAGGCGGTAGTTCATCATTCGGGCGCTCACGCCGAGCTCGCGGCCGGCGGCCGATCGGTTGCCGTTGTGCCGCCTTATCGCGTTTTCGAGGATGCGCCGCTCCGCCGACTCCAACTGCTCCTCGAGCGTCATCGGAGCGTCAGGCCGGAACGGGTCTTCGGCGAACTCCCCGTCCTGAAGCGCCTTCGGCAGATTGTAGGTGCGGATCACGTCGTCTTTAGCCGTCAGCACCGCCCGCTCGATGCAGTTCTCCAGCTCCCGCACGTTGCCGGGCCACGAGTACGACTGCATCGCGTTCATCGCCGGCGGCGATATCCGCGAAATCCGCCGCCCGTACTTGACGTTCATTTTCTCCAGAAAATGATGCGCGAGCAGAATCACGTCGCCCCCGCGTTCCGACAGCGGCGGCATATGTATGGGAAACACCGAAAGCCGGTAGTAGAGATCTTCCCGGAAGAGTTTCTTCGCCATCAGCTCTTCGAGGTTGCGGCTCGTCGCGGCGAGAAACCGCACGTCGCTTTTCAGCACTTCGTTCGAACCGACGCGGGAGAATGTGCGGTCCTGAAGAAACCTGAGCAGCTTTACCTGCACCGCCACCGAGAGATCGCCGATTTCATCGAGAAAGAGCGTACCGCCGTCGGCCGCCTCGGCGCGGCCGATCCGCCGTTCGCGCGCGTCGGTGAAGGCGCCTTTCTCGTGACCGAACAGTTCCGACTCAACCAGCAGCTCCGGCATCGCCGCGCAGTTGAGCACGATGAACGGCTTGTCTTTGCGCCCCGAAAGCGACTGAATCGCCTGCGCCACCAGCTCCTTGCCGGTGCCGCTCGCCCCGCGGATGAGCACCGTCGCCTCGCTCGGCGCCACCTGGCGGATCTGTTCGTAGACGGCGCGCATCTCGGTGCAGTCGCCGATGATCCGCCGCGGCCGGCCGTCTGAAATCATCCCCCTGAGTTTGCGGTTTTCGTTCCGCAGCGCGTCGCGTTCGCCGCATTCCTCGCGCAGTACCGCGGCCGCCTCGGCAGTGAGATTCGCGATGATTTCGAGCAGCGCCACGTCTTTCGCCAGCGACGTCGAATCGCCGCGCATTTCGCGGTCGACCGACAGCGTGCCGATGACCTCCCCGCCCCGCAGCAGCGGCACGCAGATGAACGACAGCGGCTCGTCGCTCCGCCGCGCCCTGGTGCGGTTCAGAAACCGCCCGTCCTTGCGCACGTCGAACACGATCTCCGACCGGCCGGTTTTCGCCACCGCGCCGGTCACCCCTTCGCCGATGCGGTAGCGTCCGAGAGCTTTCTCCTCGGCGTTCAGCGTGCGGGACGACGCCTCGATGCGCAGTTCGTCGCCCTCGAGCAGCGTGAAAGTCCCCCGCAGCATACCCATGCTGCGGTCGATTATGTCGATCACGCTCTCCAGCAGCCGGCGCACGTCGCGCACCCGCGCGACAGCCGTCGATATCTCCTGGAGAACCTTGATCTCCGGCGGCATCAGCGATTTCATTGCAACGCGCATTATATCAAACTTCCCGCGGCCGCTCAACCGCCGCCCGATTTCGATTTGAGATACGCGTCGATGCCAGCTGCCGCGCGGCGCCCTTCGCCCATCGCCATGATCACCGTCGCCGCCCCGAGCACGATGTCGCCGCCGGCGAACACTCCGGGCATGGACGTCATCCGCGTGGCTTCGTCGACCACGATGCGCCCCTTGCGGTCGACCGCCAGTTCGGGCGCCGTGGCCGAGATCAGCGGATTCGACCCGTTGCCGACCGCCACGATCACAGTGTCGGCGGGCAGCGTGAATTCGCTGCCCGGCACCGCCACCGGGCTGCGCCGGCCTGACTGGTCTGGCTCGCCGAGTTCGTACTTAAGGCACTCCACGGCGCACACTTTGCCGTCCGCGTCGCCGATGATGCGCTTCGCGTTCTCCTGCGTGCGGAAGACGACACCCTCTTCGCGCGCGTGCCTGACCTCCTCCGCCCGCGCCGGCATCTCCTTCGCCCCGCGCCGGTAGATTACGCTCACGTTCTCCGCCCCAAGCCGGAGCGCGGTCCGCGCGGCGTCCATGGCCACGTTGCCGCCGCCGAACACCGCCACTCTGCGCCCGTGCCAGAACGGTGTCGCCGCCTCCCCTTCGCGGTACGCCTTCATGAGATTCGCCCGCGTCAGATATTCGTTCGCGCTGAACACCCCGATCAGTTCTTCGCCGGGCACGCCCATGAACCGCGGCAGGCCCGCGCCCACCCCGATGAACACCGCGTCGAAACGCCGCGCCAGCTCCGGCAGGGCGGCCGTGCGACCGACCACGAAGTCGCGCACGATCTTAACCCCCATCGCCTTCAGGTTTTCAATTTCGCGATCGACGATCCGCTTCGGCAGACGGAACTCGGGTATGCCGTACACGAGCACCCCGCCCGCCCTGTGGAACGCCTCGAACACGGTGACCCCGTGGCCGGCCCGCGCGCAGTCCGCCGCGCATGTGATCGACGCCGGGCCAGACCCGATCACCGCCACGTGTTTCCGCCCGCGCCGCGGCGACGGCGCCGCCGCCGGATGCTCCGCGTTGTCCGCCGCGTACCGCTCCACCCGGCCGATCGCCACCGCCTTCGAGGCGTCTTTCAGCAGTTTCCCGACCGTGCAGTATTTCTGGCACTGCTTCTCCTGAGGGCAAACCCGCCCGCAGACGGCGGGCAGCAGCGAACTTTCCCGGATCACCGCCAGCGCCCGCGCGAAGTCGCCTTCCGCGGCCGCCGCGAGGAACTCCGGTATGCGTATTTTCACCGGGCACCCCTCCACGCACGGGTGGGTCGGACAGTTGAGGCATCGCGACGCTTCGCGCTTCGCCATCTCCGCCGTGTACCCGAGGGCGACCTCCTCCATATTGCGCGCCCGCACCGCCGGTTCCTGCTCGGGCATGGGCTGCGGCGGTATCGCCAGCTTCTCCTTCGCGGTCATTTCGAGCCCTCCCCGCCGCCGAACAGCCCCGAACGGCATTTGTGCGCCGCCTCCTCGCGGCGGAACGTGCCCCCGCGGCGGATGAACCCGTCGAAATCCACCTGATGCGCGTCGAACTCCGGACCGTCGACGCAGACGAATTTCGTTTCGCCGCCCACCGTCACCCGGCAGCCGCCGCACATCCCCGTGCCGTCGATCATTATCGAGTTAAGCGAGGCGATGGTCTTAACCCCGAACGGTTTCGTCGCCGCCGCCGCGAATTTCATCATCACGGGCGGGCCGACGACAACCACTTCGTCGGGACGCTCCGCCCGCTCGCAGCACTCCGCGAGCGGCGCCGTCACCAGCGCCTTTCGACCGTAGCTGCCGTCATCCGTGACGATGATCACTTCGTCGGCCGCTCGGCGCATCTCATCCTCCATGATCACCAGCTCGCGCGTCCGCGCCCCCATGATCACCGTAACACGGTTGCCGGCCGCCTTGAACGCCTGCGCGATCGGATGCGCCGGAGCGACGCCGATGCCGCCGCCGACAACCACCACCCAGCCGCGGCGCGACGCCGTGCCGTAGTCCGTTATCTCCGTCGGTCGGCCGAGCGGACCGGTCAGATCCGCCAGCCGGTCGCCGACTTCCATCGCCGACAACCGTTTCGTCGTAACTCCGACCGTCTGAAAAACGATGTCGATCGACCCTCTGGCGGGATCCGCGTCGGCGATCGTCAGGGGTATGCGCTCCCCCCATTCGGCGTCAGTCCGCAAGATTATGAACTGACCCGCTTTGCGCCCCTTCGCGATGAGCGGCGCCTCCAGCTTCATCCGGTAAACGCTCTCGGAAAGCCGGGTCTTCTCAAGAATCCTGGCCATGTTGCATTATGCGCTCCGACGGGCGCCGGGCGACAACAAGTACGAACAGCCCCCGGACACCCGCCGAAACGACGATTTTAAATGCTTCACACGCCCTGCGCGACCATCGCGTCGGCGACTTTCAAGAAGCCCGCGATGTTCGCACCCGCAACGTAGTTTCCGCGCTGACCGAATTTCGCCGCCGCCTCGTAGGCGTTGTCGTGGATGGCCGCCATGATCTCGCGCAGCTTGTCGTCGACCGTCTTGGCCGACCACGAAAGCCGCTCCGAGTTCTGCGACATTTCCAGCCCAGACGTCGCCACGCCGCCGGCGTTCGACGCCTTGCCCGGCGCGTAAAGGATCTTCGCCTCGACGAACGACGCTATCGCCTCCGGCGTCGAAGGCATGTTCGCGCCTTCCGCCACCAGCTTGCAGCCGTGCTTGAGCAGGTACTCCGCGTCCGCGCCGTTCAGTTCGTTCTGCCGCGAGCACGGAAACGCACAGTCCACCCTGGCCGCGATCTGCCACGGGTTGCCCCCCGCGTAGAACTTCGCGCCCTTCACCGACGCCGCGATCTCCGACAGCTCACCCCTGCGCACGGTCTTGAGCGCGATCACTTCCGCCACGTCTTTCGTCGTCAGCCCATTCTTCACGTAAAGCGACCCCGAACGGTCGGAAAGCGTAACCACCTTCGCCCCGAGCGTGATCAGCTTCTGCGCCGCGAACGACGCGACGTTGCCCGAACCCGAAACCGCGCAGATTTTGCCCTTGAAACTCTGCTTCCTGGTCGCCAGCATGTTGCCGGCGAAATACACCGCCCCGTAGCCGGTCGCCTCCGGACGCATCAGCGAACCTCCGTAGGAGATTCCCTTGCCGGTCAGCACACCGGTCCATTCGTTGGTGAGCTTGCGGTACTGGCCGAAAAGATACCCGATTTCGCGGCCGCCCACGTTCATGTCACCGGCAGGCACGTCGGTGTCAGGCCCGATGTGCCGGTAAAGCTCGCTCATGAAACTCTGGCAGAAACGCATCACCTCCCCGTCGCTGCACCGCTTGCCGGGCGTGTGGGGACTGTTCTTCGGGTCAAAGTCGCTGCCGCCCTTGCCGCCGCCCATCGGCAGCGTGGTGAGTGAATTCTTGAACACCTGCTCGAACCCGAGAAACTTCAGCACCGACAGGTTTACCGACGGATCAAACCTCAACCCGCCTTTGTACGGCCCGATCGCAGAGTTGAACTGAACCCGGTAACCGCGGTTCACCCGCACCACCCCCTTGTCGTCCACCCACGGCACCCGGAAGGTTATCGTGCGCTCCGGCTCGACCATCCTTTCGAGTATCGCGTTCTCCTCGTATTGGGGATTCGCCTCCAATACCGGACCCAGGGTGGAAAGCACCTCTTCCACCGCCTGGAGGAACTCCGGCTGATTCGGGTCTTTCGCCCGAACTTGATCCATCACTTTCTTCGCGTACTTGTTTTTCATTTCCTTCTCCTTTTCGAATTCCGCCGATGGCGGATTTCATTTGTTGATTGCAAATTCCGTGCCAGCTGAAAACCTCGGCTTTCGCAACCGCTACCATTACACTTTGTGAAACTTTCGCTAAAAAGTCTTTCGAAATATGTATATCTAGCCGGTTGCCTCCTTTCTCCGACACGGTCAACGAATGGAGTTATGGAACTCCAGCAATGCGAAAACCGCGTAATGGTCGGAAAGCCCCTCGTTTGGAATGATGCGCGGTGGATTGCTGGCGGATAATCCGCGGAAAAAGATGTAGTCGAGAGCGCTGTTACCGTAGCGTCGCGACGGATGAGTTCCGCGTCGGTCGGGCGGCAGCAATGTCAGAGCGTCTGAAAATCCGTTCTTGTCAAGCGCGTTGAACAGTTCGCGGGAGAGTTCGTTTCTGCCCCACTTGTCGGCGTTCATGTCGCCGGCGATGATGACCGGGCGGAGGGGGCGGAAACGTTTCGGACGCTCAGCGTCGATCAGCTGGCTGACGGCGGCGGAACGTTTTTCACGGTTGGCGGAGGCGATTTCGGGCGTGGTGACGCCGTAATCGGATTTGAGATGGACGGCGTAGACGTTGGCGGTGACGGCCGGAGCAAGGATGACGGCGGCGAACGCATAGCCGCGCGGGGGGAATATGTTTTTGACGACCTTCCATTTGCACCAGTGGGCTTCGGCGACGGGGAGAGTTGCGGCGATGACATCCTGCTGTTGATCGAAACGATCGCGCCGGCGGTATGCGGAGATGGAGACGAGTCGCAGACCGGACCGGCCGATTCGGGCGATAAGGTTGGAGGCGGCGCGTGGCCCGCGGATTTCGTTGAGGCATAGAATGACGTCATTGGTGCGGGCCGGATCGACGGCTTCAAGCCCGGTGGCGAGCATTTTCGCCGCCGCGAACGACGTCGCCTCTTCCACGTCGGGATGGGCACGGTGTTCGGCGCGGCCAGACGGAAACCAATTCCCGTTCCACGTGCCGACAACGATTCCCGCCAGCAACAACATTGCTCCATGCATACTCTCTTCTCCTTGAACAATGGTGCGACTGACTGGGATCGAACCAGCAACCTTCGGCTTCGGAGGCCAACGCTCTATCCAATTGAGCTACAGTCGCATTCCGCCCCGTCATCCCTCCGGCGGCCGAACGCGCGTATTATACCAAATACCGTACAATCGCGTCAACCGCTCGACGTCCGCCGTCCGACAACGCATTCTCACCGGTCGAGATTCGCCCCCGCTCCGGAATAATCGAAGGGCACGAAACCGAGTTTGACCGCCGGAGAATCGGCCTTCAGCCGGAAATCGAAATTCTTCGCGTCGACGAATCGCGGATCGGCGAACGCTCCGCCGCTCTCCTTGCCGCATTTCGTCCACCCATGCCAGTCAAGCCCGTCGAATTCAGCCCTGTCGACGCCCCGTGCGTCGTACCAGAGATTGTTCGCCCAAACCCCGCCGACACCCCGAACTCCCGCGCCGACAAGCGGACCGGAATCGCCGTAGACGATGTTGTTGACGAAGTGAAGCGTGCATGGCACGCCCTGAACAACCTTTCTCGCCATGCGCACCGCGCCAAGCATGCGGTTGAAGGCGAAGATATTGTTGCGGATCAGGCAACCCGTGCCGTAATGCTGATGAAAGCCGCCGTCAGTGGTGTTCCAGCAGACGTTGCGCTCTTCGATTATCCCTTCGGAGCCTTCATCGCAGTAAAGCGCCCAACCGCCGTAGGAATAAGACTTAACGTCGTGGATGACGTTGTCGTGCACTCTGGTGCCGAAGCTCGTGCCGAGCGAATAAACGCCGCCCATGTCGCTCATCACGCCTTTGCCGAGGTCCCAAATCCGGTTGAACCCGATGTCGTTGCGCTGCGCGACCGAACCGGCGAACCCCCATATCCAGCCGATGGAGACGCCGGTGTAGTAGAAATCGTAAATGTCGTTGTGCACCACGGCGGTGTCGGAGCAGTGCGCGATGCACACGCCGGTTCCTTCCGGGTTGTATCTGCCCCCGCGGGTGATGACGCAATTGGAAATGACGTTGAACGAAACCGAATCCGGCCGGCTGGGCGGAAGCACTTTGCGGGTGATGCCGGTCAGCTTTTCGCCACGCTTGAAGTCCGCCCCCATAAATATTCCGCCGGCGCCGAGGTCTTCGATGCGGCAGTTGACCACCCGGTTGCTTCTGCACGCGCTGTGAAAACGCATTCCGTAGCCTGCAGTGCGTGATATGCTGCAGCCGTCGAAGACGATATTGCGGGCGCCTTCAAGGGAGATGAGACCGTCCATGTCAATCGCCGCCTGGTGCTGATTGATCTGCACCGGCCGGTTGCCGGTGGTTTTCGCCGCGCCGTGCGCGAAGGATACGCCGCTGAACCGGATGTCGCCCACGCTCTCACCGTTGCGCCAGTCGGCATGGAACTTCACGACTACGCCGTCGCCGGAGAACGGCGCGACGAACTCCGCCGAGTCTGGGCGCTCTCCGGCCAGCGGACGGTAACGCACCTTGCCCGCCTTCATGTCGAGAAACCATTCACCGGGTTCGTCGAAGGCGCTGCGCACGTTGAAGAATGCGAAAAGGGTGTCGTTCGTCCGCCAGGTTTTCCAGGGGCGCCACTCGTAATCGGTAAACATTTTCATTTCATTGCGCGAAGCGTCGTAGGCGCCAAGCGTGCGCAGTCCGTACGACCATTTGCAGATCACGCCGATTTCGAGATAGGGATAGTCCTCTTTCGGCACGTCGGCGAGCCTTTTAACTTCGGGGTCGCCGAACGACACCGTTTCGACATATTTCGCGGGTGCGCCGGCGGGAGCGGCGGACTGCGCGGCGGCGGTCATGGCAAGCCAGCCCTTCGACGGCAGGCGGGCGCAACCGGCGCGGCGGCCGTTCACCCACAACTGGTCGAAGAACATCGTGTCGCCGGCCGGGGTCTTCGGCGCGGGAGCCTCCCACACGCCGCCGCCGGCGTCCTTCCAGCCTCGGATTTCCACCCCGCCGGAAATCATCGCGCCGGGTTCGCCGGTGAAATCTATGTCGTGGTCTTCGGCGGTGAAAACGACCGGCGACGTGACGCGGTTGACGCCCTTCACCTTGACCGCGGCGACTGAAGTGTCGCCGGCGCGGCGCGCCTCGCGGATTTTAGCAAGCGCACCGTTGACGGACAAACCGCCGGGGGACACGGTCAGCGACACGGCAAGCATCAGATTTTCAATCATGGAAGGCAACCCCTTTCTTCTATTTTTTCACTTCTTTGGACGGCTGCTCCCGCCGGCGGTTTGCGATGAAGCCGACGGCGTCGGCGACGGCCTCGTCGGTGAGCGACGAAAGGCAGACGTCCTGCATGGCCGAACCGTAAGTCTTGTCGCTGAACGCGGGGGAGAATATCGGCACCGGACCCCACACCACGACTTCGTACTCGCGCAGATAGTCGCGCTCTAACAGCAGTCTGCCGCTTTTGACATCGTGTATTTTCAGCTTGGCCGTCCATGACTGGGCGCCGTAGTTGGCGGTGAAGATGCTGAGGATCATCCAGCCCGCGGTCGCCCACCCGTCGCCGGCGGTGACGAACGGACCGTTGAACCGCACCTCGACGCGGTACTGCGGCTCGGGCGTCTGCACGATGCAGCCGGCGCGTTCCATCAAGTCAGTGGCGCGGTTGCGGTACGCCGGAGTCGCCAAAGTGCGGGGGATGTATTCGGTCGTGGAGACGGTGGAGATTCCGTATCCGCAGCGGTATCTGCCGTGCCAGTCATACCAGGGGCCGGCGTTGTAGACGGTGGAGTAGCCGTGGGCGGTGACGTAGGTGGTGACGGTGGCATCGAAGCCGGCGATCTGCACCTTGACGTCACGGCCGGCGAGCGACGGCAACTGGCCGGTCACGGGAAATTCCGTTTCCCTGACGGTAAAGCAGCCGGCGGCCGCGGCGAGCGCGGCGGCGGCGAAGGTCTTTGTCGTGAAGTCTTTCATGGTTTCGTTCCGTGGCGGGTTAAAGCGATTTCAGCAGGTCGAGGGCGGCGGCGGTGACGTCGTTGGTGCCGGCGAGCCACCTGCCGTCGGCCCGCTGCGACGAGACGAGACGTACGGCTATCGCGGTTCGGGAAAGTCCGTTGGTGGAAAACGGGGCGGCGGCGGACGGCGGCGGGTTGGTTGGGGCGATGGAAATCGCGTGATCCACCTCGTTGCCGACGCTCGGCTCGAGAACATCGTCGTTCACGAGCGGTTGCGCGGTGACCACCGCGGAGAAAATGAGAAGCGCCGTTTTCATGACAATATTATACCACATCGGAGTCGATTGCGGAGAGGAGGGTTTCCGGATCGACCGGTCTGCCGCGCGAGCGCAGCACCATGATGCGGCCGATGAGAGCGCTTTCGAAGTCGGAGAGTTTCACCCCTTCTTTGCGGTCCTGCAGCACCTGAAGGACGGTTTCGGGCGACATTTTTGCGCGTTGGGCGCGGCGGCGCGGCAGCATGCGTTCGACGAGCAGCTGCACCAGCGCTCCGGCGGGGCCGAACACTCTGGAGAACGCGCGCCACCAGGGGGCGAGTTTCAGCATGCGGCGGAGCGGTTTGGCCGAATAAAAGAGCTTAGGCAGGAATTCTCCGAGACAGAGCAGCAGCATGGCGGAGGCGACGGAGGCGGCGGTTTCGGCGGCGCGGGAACCGCGGTAGTACATGGCGACGAGCGCGGCGACGGCGGACGAATAGGAGACGCCGGCGAGGTTGTTGCCCACGAGAAGCGCGTTGGTGGTGCGGCACATGTCCGAAATCGCCTTCTCGATGATCTTCGCGCGCCGGCCCCCTTCCCGCGCCATGTGGATGACGCGGCCGGGGCTAAGCGAAAGAAAACCGGTTTCGGCGCCGGCGCAGAACGCGGCGACGGCGAGCGACGCGACGGCCGCGACAATCAGCAGCAGCGCGGTCACGACGCCTCCTCCTCGACTTTTTCGACGGCTTCGTCGGTTTCGGCGAGAATCTCTTCGTCGGATTCCGCCTCGGGGTATTCGACCACTTCAAGCCGCACGGAGAGGACGCGGCGGTGGCGGCGTTTGAGAATGGTGACGCGGCATCCGTCCGCTTCGATCTGCTGGCCGACGTGGGGTATGCGCTCGGCGTGGTAGGCGACCCAGCCTGAGAGGCGGTCGGTGTCTTCGGCTTCGAGGTCGACGCCGACTTCGCGGTTCACTTCATCGAGGTTGGCGCGGGCGTCGATGATCCAGCTGAATGGAGCCTCGCGAACGATCAGCGGTTCGTTGTCGGCGTTGGTGAACACTTTCGGGCCGAAGATCAGCTCAAGGATGTCGTCTGGGGCGATGACGCCGGCGGTTCCGCCGTATTCGTCGAGTACGACGGCGAGCGGCTTGCGGCTGCGGCGGAAAGTTACGAGCAGGTCGTCGAGGGTGACGGTTTCCGGCACGAAGAGGGCGTCTTCTATTTTGCCTGAGACCCGGTCGTAGACGCCTTCGACAACGTCCGGCGAACGGCGGATGACCGGCAAATAGCGGTGGCGGCTGCGGGCGACGGCGGCGGTGCGTTCGGCGGCGGGGAGGTCGGCGTCGTAGACATCCATGTCGACGCGGGGAGTCATTTCGTCGTTGGCGCACAGTTCCGAGAGCCGCAGCACGCCTTCGATCATGGCAACGTCTTCGGCGGCGAATTCGCCGCGTTCGGCGCCGGCTTCGATGACGGAGACGAGTTCGGCGTCGGAGAGCGCGCGGCGTTCCCTTTCAAGCCCCCGGCGGAAGGCGCTGGAGACGGATTTCAGCAGAAAATTGCACGGCGCGAGGACTGCGCGCCAGAAGAGGAGCAGCCTGGCGCAGGCCGGGGCGAGCTCTTCGGTGTAGCGCAGGGCGATCTGTTTGGGCACGATTTCGCCGAACAGGAGCAGCGCGGCGGTCATGACCGGCACTGCAACGAGACCCCCGCCCGGCAGACGGGCGGCGAAGAGGCGGTAACCGAGGGTGGCGATCGCGAAGTTGACGAGGGTGTTGCCGACCAGCAGCGTCGAGAGCAGCAGCGCCGAATCGCCGAGGCACTCGGCGATCGATGCGCCGGCGGCGGGGGAACGCGAGGCGATGCGGCGGCGCTGCACGGAAGTGAGGGAGAAGAGAATCGTCTCCGAGCCGGAGAAAAAGAACGAGAGCGCGAAAAGCGCGGTCATCGAAACTGCGTAAAAGACGGCCACGGGTCAGAATATCCGTATGCGTTTCCAGCGGCCGCAGCGCCAGCGGATGACGGAACCGACGCAGATGACGACGACATAGATTATCATCGTGCACCACAGCGCGGGCATGGTGTTGTGGACGGCCGCGACGACCGCGACCATGGGCATCCAGAACACGAAAGCGACGAGAAACATCCACCACATGACGAATTTGGTGTCGCCGGCGCCTCTTAGCGCGCCGCACATTATGACGTCGGCGGCGTCGAAAACCTGCCAGGCGGCCATGAGGAAGAAGAGGTAAGACCCCACGCGGTGGAATTCGGCGGCGGCTGGGTCGCCCGGCGCGTAGATGGAGAGCACGGGGTGGCGGAGGATGACGATCGCCACGGAGAGCACGACGGCGATGGTGACGCCGAGCGTCAGAGTGCGGAAACCGGTTTTCATCGCGGCGGCGTCATCGCCTCTGCCGCGGGCGTGCCCCACGAGCGTCTGGGCGCCGATCGCGAAACCCTCCATCGGAGCGAAAAGGACATAGCATACGGAGAACGCGGCGTTGGAGACGGCGGCCTCGATGTGCCCCACCGCGCCGGTGAAGAATACGAACACCGTGAAGGAGACCGAATTGAGCACCGAATAGGCGCCGGCCGGCACGCCGAAGCGGACGACGCCGGCGAGGAGCGGCAGCAGCCGCTCGCGGCGGTCGGCGGCTTTGGCTGTGATGCGCCGCGCGGCGGCGGCGAGAATCGCCCACTGCACGGCGGTGGCGAACACGGTGGCGTAGGCCGCGCCGGAGATGCCGAGCTTCGGGCAGCCGAACCAGCCGAAAATCAGCACCGGGTCGATGGCGACGTTGACGGCGTTGCCGATGATGTTCACCCAAAGGACGATGCGGGTGCGGCCGAGACCGGTGAAGTACGACTGCACCGCCATCTGCCCGAACAGGAAAACCCCGCCGGCGGTGCAGATGTTGAAATACGCCTTCTGCCTGGCCATGACCTCGGGACCGTTGGCGAACGCGGTGAAAATGAGGTCGCCGAGCGGGAGCGCGAGCAGCGCGAGGGCGCCCGAGACTAGTGCGATAAGCGTGCCGGCGAGGTAACTGAGCCGGCACATGTCGGCGCGCCCCGCCCCGTGGTACTGGGCGACGAAGGTGCCGGAATAGGCGACGACGGACTGAAAGAAACCGAGCGTCACGTAGGCGAGCATTGAAGCCGGCAGCGATGCCTCGAGCGACGCCATCGATTCGTGGGCGAGGAACGCGCGGTCGGTGAACTGCAGAATCGCGTTGTTCATCATGCCGAGCGCGATCGGCCAGACGAGTTTCAGTATTTCAAGATACGGTTTCACGCGCGACGCGGGGCTTCATTCGCTGAGCTGGTAGTAGAGTTTCTGGATTTCCATCGGGAAGAACCCCGGAACGGCGCCGTCGAGTCCGGCGGCAAGGCGGGCGGCGGCGCAGGTGAAGCGCACCGGCACGGCGAGCGCTGCGGCGATTTCGCCGGCGTAGGCGACGGAACCGAGCACGTCGGCGGCTGTCGTCTTCGGGCCGAGGTTGGTGTTGTTGACGACGCCGGTGAACGGCAGCGAGCACGCTTCGGAGATTTCCCGCAGCACGTCGAGCGTGTCGGCCGGGGTCCGCGTGAGCGGACGCGCCGCGTTCACCACCGCGAGCATGTCGTAATCGTTCTCGGCGACGATGTCGGGCACGTAGCGTCCGAGCGCGAGCGCACCGCGGTCGTCGCCGCCCACGTCCATGACGATACGGCGCGAACGGTCCGCGACGAGCGCGTATATCTCCTTCGGCATCGCCGGAAAGTCGACGTTGGAGTTGGCGAATTCCGACACGACGAGATCTATGCCCTCACCGGCGAGGCGGGCGGCGGAGTCTTTGGCGCGGAAATAGGGGTTGACGATGTCGAGATCGGCGATCGCCACCGCTTCGCCGGCGCGTTTGAGCCGCCGCGCGTAATTGAGGGCAATGTTGGTTTTTCCGCTGCCGTAATGCCCGGCGAAGAGAGTTATGCGTCTGCCGTTCACTCGGTTTTACGCATGCCGTCCGGCAGAGGGCGGTCGGCGATTTTCAGCAGCCGGTCGATTTTGCCTTCGATGCGGTCGAGTCGTTTGTCGATGTCGCGGTAGCGCGTTTCGACGCGGTCGCGCACCGCGGCTCCCTCGGCGCGCGTCTCGGATATGAGGTCGGAG
Organism: Kiritimatiellia bacterium; assembly: GCA_017652705.1. Lineage (GTDB taxonomy): Bacteria > Verrucomicrobiota > Kiritimatiellia > RFP12 > UBA1067 > UBA1067. The sequence continues at coordinate 17,287 of JAGCAM010000094.1, forward strand.
TGTGAGACGCCGCCGTTGAACCGGTACCACAGCCAGGCGGAGGCCGCGAAAAAAACGAGCAGCAACGCGAGCGCGGCGATCAACTTCTTCTTCATTGCGCAGCCCCCGCGTCTTTCAGCTCAAGATATAAAAAACCCTGCCCGACCGATATGTACTGGCCGACGACGATCGACGCCGCCATCGCGGCGAGAAAACCCAGCACCGCGGCCATTACCAAAACTGCCTTGACGAAACCCGACGGCGACATGACGCCGGCGGTCGCGAAACCCGCCGCCGCGGCGATCGGCAGCAACGCGAGCAGTATCGGCAGCCAGTAGGAGCAGTCGAGCTTGAACGACCGCAATTTATGACCGTCGGTCAGGGCGCGGCAGATTCTCATGCACTCGCCGGCGGGCAGTTCGGGGTTCTCGGCCTTGACGAGAAAGAGAAACCGGTAGCGGTAAAACGGCACGCTGAGCGCGGCCGCCGCCAGACAGACGAGCACGAATGAAACCAGCGCAATCACCGAGCCCGGGACGGCCCCCGACCCGGTGGCGGCGGACGCGCACACGCCCGCGATCAACCCCGCCGGCAGAATCGCGAGCAGCGTCCAGCCGATGAACACCAGCACGTAGCGGATCATGAGCCAGAGCAGCGCCAGCGGAAACTTGAAGCCGGCGAAAGCCTCGACGAGCCAGTCGCGTTCGTCGTTGCGCAGGCATTTCAAGAGTATCACCGCGCCGCCGTAGGCGATGATGCCCGCCACCAGGTAGCCGAAAAACATTTCAAGCCCGGTCGCCGTGGTCAGCTGCGAGACGTAGGCGCGGTTGAGCTGCGGCACCGGCGTCGTCAGGTCGGCGCGGTTCATTTTGACGGCGATGAAATAATCGCTCCAGCTCTGCATGCCGAGCACGGTGTAGACCGTGCCGACGACGGCGACGACCGCCCTGCCGCTCAGCCACAGCAGCGCGCCGCCGCCGAAAAGCCGCCAGAACCAGCCGCCCGACCACAGGCGGTTCCAGGCCATCCGCTTCAACTCTGCATTGCTTTTCATCGCCAACCCTCCGGCAGCGAGGCGAGCACGGTGTCGACCACCTGTTCGAGCGTGAGATCAGAAGAGTCTATCTCGACGGCGCCGTCGGCCTTTCTGAGCGGGGCGTACCGGCGCGTGGAATCGATGCGGTCGCGGGCGAGCAACGCCGCCTTCACCGCCTCGGACGACTGGTTGGCGACGCCCTTCTCGACCTCCTGCAGGCGGCGACGCGCGGCGCGGGCTTCCGCTGACGCGGTGAGATAGAATCGCGCCGGCGAATCGGGGAACACGGCGGTGGTGATGTCGCGGCCTTCGACCACGAGATCGCCGTAGGCGGTCATGCCGCGCAGAAAGCCGGTTATCCCGTCGCGTACGCCTTTGACGGATGCGACCTTCGCGGCGGCCGCGTCGATGCGCGGGGTGCGGATGCGGTCGCCGGGCGGTTCGCCGCCGACATAGAAGGCGACGGCGCCGTTTTCGGGGCGGCACTCGATCGCGAGCGCGGCGGCGAATTCGGCGACCGAGGCCGGCGCCTCCACGTTCACGCCGCGTTCGAGGCACTGCCAGGTCACGATGCGGTAGAGCGCGCCGGAGTCGACGTGCAGAAAACCGAGCCTGGCGCCGACGATGCGCGCGACGCTGCTTTTACCCGAACCGCTCGGCCCGTCAATTGCAATTACCCTTGACATGCACCTCCTGATAAAACATCAACGCCATGTATGCGACGAAGGAAACGAGCCATACGAGCACCTCCCGCCGGCGTATGGCACCCGGCCATTTGGGGTGGCGCCAGTTGGCGCCGAACACGGTGATCGACAGCGAAAGCGCAATCAGATACGGCAGGTCGCGGGTGAGGATGTATTTCGAAAAGCCGGCTTCGCCGCCGGGAGATATCGGCGAAAGCACCGCCGCTATGCCGACCACCGCCAGCATGTTGAAAAGGTTCGAGCCGATTATGTTGCCGAGCACGAACTCGTGCTCGCCGCGCCGCGCCGACGCGATCGCGCTCGCGAGTTCCGGCAGCGAGGTGCCTGCGGAAACGACGGTGAGCCCGATCACGAGATCGCTGACGCCGCAGAACTTGGCGAAGTCGACCGCCCCCCACACGAGCAGATGCGACGACCCGACCAGCACCGCGAGCCCCACCACCAGCTTCACGGCAGCGAGCGGAATGCGCTGGCGGCTCTCGGGCGAACCGGCGGCGGAACCGGCGGCTTGCGGACCGCGCCTGGTTTTCATTTTCTGGTCGTACCAGCAGTACAGCGGCATCAGCACCGCGAAAGCGCAGAGCAGCGCGCAGGCTTCGCCCCTGGCGCAGAAACCGTCGCGAAGCAGCCATAATGAAAAAAGCGCAACCGCCGAAAGCCCGACGCCGGCGACGAACGACACTTCCGGCCTGACGACCAGCGGAAAAATCATCACGGCGACGCCGAGGATGACCGCGATATTGAAACTGCAGCTGCCGTAGGCGTTGCCCAGTGAAAGATTGGCGTGGCCGGTGATGCCGGATATCGCCGACACGCAAAGCTCCGGGGCGCTGGTGCCGAAACCGATGATCACCATGCCGATCACGAACGCCGAAATGCCCAGGGCCTTCGCGATCTCGGCCGCGCCTACGACAAACAGGTCGCTCGACCACGCAAGCGCGCCGAGACCGCCGATCATGAAGACGAGCGAAAGCCAGAATGGCACGTCGGCGTACATCAGACCGCCGCGACCTCCATCGTGAGATTGTTCTGGGCGACGACCCTGACGTTCACGCCCTCTGCGATCGGCGCCGCGGCGGAAGCGCTCCATTCCGAATCGCCGAGCATCACCCTGCCGGTGAGCGGCGGGTTGATGGCCGCCGTCACCCGCCCGATGCGGCCGACGCTTTCGTGATCGAAATCGCTGCCGTCCTGCATGCTGCCGACGAATATCTTTTTAAGATACCGGCGCAGCACAACGATGTACAAAATCGAACACGCCGAAAAGGCGGCGAGCTGCCATGTTGCGTCGAACGCTTCGCCGAACACGAACCTCAGCACGCCCACCGTCGCCGCGGAGAGCCCGAAAAAGCACAGCACGAAGCCGGGCACGATCAGCTCCAGGAGCATCAGCACCGACCCGGCGTATATCCATATCCATGCACAGGTAAACATAGTAGCTCAATTATATCATATTTGGAGTATCTTTGCGGCGAACGACTCGAATTCCAGCAGATCGACCGTTTCGACCGCGCCGGCGTCCACCGCGGCGGCGAAGGAAGGGTCGATCGGCAGCCGCACGGTTTCGGGTATCGAAAACCGCCGCGCCAGCCGCTCCGCGCCGCCTTCGCCGAAAACGTTTATCTTTTCACCGCACCCCGGACATGTTAGATAACTCATGTTTTCAACCAGCCCGAGAACCGGCTTGCCCATCAGCTGCGCCATTTTCACCGACTTGCCGACGATCATCCCCACCAGATCCTGCGGCGAAGTGACCACCACCACCCCCTCCACCGGCAGCGACTGGAAGACCGTCAGAGGCACGTCGCCGGTTCCCGGCGGCATGTCGACGACGAGCAGATCGACATCGCCCCAGTGCACGTCGGACCAGAACTGCTTCACCACGCCCGCGATGATCGGACCGCGCCAGACAACCGGATCGGACGGATTGTCCACCAGCATGTTGAGTGACATCACCTTGATTCCGGCGTTGGACATGCTCGGCTCGATGCCGTCGGCCGATTTGTAGGTGCCGCCCGAGAGCCCGAACGATTTCGGAATCGAGGGTCCGGTCACGTCGGCGTCGAGTACACCGGTTTTCAGCCCCCGCTTCATCGCGGCGACGGCGAGCATGGCGGCGACGAAACTTTTGCCGACGCCGCCCTTGCCGCTCATCACCGCCACCACGCGGCCGATCCGCGAAGCCGCGTTGGGTTTCGCCGCGAAATCCGCTTTGCCGGCGGAACGTTCGCCGCATTCAGCTCCGCACGATGAGCAATCGTGATTACATTCTTCCGACATGACGTTTTATCTCCATGCCGGAATTATATCACATTTCGGCGGCGGAGTTCCAGCGTCTGACTTTTCTGACTTCGCCGCGCTCGAATTCGCAGGCAATCCCCCCGCCGCCCCGCGTGCGCAGGCGGAACGACCCGCTCCAGCGTTTCGGCACGCACGGCAGCAGGCGCAGTTCCCCGCCGCGGCTCAGATCGGCGGAAGGCTCCTCCGGCGCGTCCTGCAGCAGCATTTCCTGAACGGCGGTCTGCATCACCCCGGAACCGTCGAAATACGGCACCCCTTCCACCGGCGCTCCCGGGTACATCGGCGAGTCGGGCGACTTCGCCCCGCCGTAAGGCCAGCGGTGCGTCCGCCGGACGAACTTTAGCAGCTTCTCGACCGCGTGCGGCGAACGCAGCCGCATCATGCAGACCGGCAGGTGGTCCCACCCCCAGTAGCCGAGCGGTCCGCCGTCGCCTCCCACGGCGTCCGCTTCGATTTCAAGAGCGGCGCAGGTCGCGAGCCCGCGGGCGCGGTCGGCAGCCGTCGCCGTCGACATGCCGAACGGAAAAACAACGTACGCCTCGTTGGGCGCGTAAGCCCCTTTCGCCTCCCCGACTTTTATCCCCGCGTGCGGCGCCCACTGCCGGTCGCCTTCGCGGTAGGTCATGACGTCCATGCGCCGGGTCTCGGCGTAGGGCGTAACCGTCAATTCGTCGCAGGTCGGCAGCGGCGCGAGATGGTCGAGACGATCCTTGACCGCGGCGAGCAGCGCCGCCGGGTAGCCGAAACCGGGCCCGAATTTCAAGGCGAGCGTGAACACGTATCTGACCGCCGCGAGATCGACTATGGAGTCTTCCACCTTCCACCAGCTTTCGTTGACGTTCGTGCAGCGCACGTGCCACCTGCCGTCAGCTCCCTTTTCAAGCACGCCGAGATACAGCTCGGTCCAGTCCCGCATCCATTCGGCGACGACCGGCAGGTACGACCTGTCTCCGGTGTAGCGCATGTAGTCGACGAGCTGCTGAAGATATTCGGCGGTGCCGGTGTAGATGTGGCTCGTCCACGTAGGGGCGGTTTTTTCGCGTTCGGCGAGCGCCGCGGCGCGTGCCGCCTGTGAAGGTTCCGTAAAAGGCGCGTCGGCGCGCTTCGCCGCCGGGGTCGCCGGCGATCCGTCCCAGACCGGATGCATCGAGAGATGCAGGGTTTCGGGCAGATAGGCGCCGCCGGTGTTTTTGAACCGGCACTTTTCCCGCACCCGCGGCAGGCAGGCGGCGTAGAAGTCCAGCACGCTTTTAGCGAATTCGGGGTGCCCCGCGGCGCACATCGGCCAGACAAGTTCGCGGGAGTTCTGCCACCAGAAACCCGCCCCCCAGCCGCGCTGGTCTTCAGTCACGAGCCCCGGCCCGCCGTTGAACTTCGGAGGCAGTTCCCCGAAGCCGACCGAGCCCCAGGTGTACATGTTCACGAACCAGAGACGGGTGAGAAGTTCGGCGTCGGCGTCGCCGGTGACAACCACCCAGCCCTTCGACCAGTAAGCCTCCCACCAGGCGGCGCGTTCCGCCGCCGCCGCTTTCTCGTCTTTGGCCAGCGCGGCCGCAGCCGCCGCGGCGTCCGACGCCACCGCGAAACGCCACGCGGCAGCCGACGTATCGCCCAGGCGCAGAACCGTGCGGTATTTGCGCCCCGACCGCGGGTCGCTCTCGGTGAAGACGGTCTCCCCCGGTTTTTCCGACACCGCGCCGTCGAGCCCGGCCGCGCCGATGCGCCAGTTGTCGAAACGCACGGTGTGCGGTGGGCGGCCGGGGCGGCCGTCGCGCACGTATCCCGTCAGCGCGCCGGTGCCGCGGTCGCCGGCGAGCGTCACCGACAGCGAACCGTCCTCCGCGTCGACCGCGAGGCGTATCTCGCCGCGCGCTACATCCATCGTCTGGCGGAAATTCTTGACTTTAAGCCCGGGAAATTTCACCGTGACATGGCCGGGCGACAGCAATGAACGCTCGCCGTCCGCCGCACGGGCGAGATAATCCGCTCGCGAAAGATGCAGGTGCAGATCGTCGGTCCCGAAACTGACCATCGCCGACAGATTGCCGGCGCCGAAAGGCATCACCTGTTCGGGCCGGCCGGTGCGGAAACCCTTCATGGTCGGCGCACCGTTCGGTTCGCGGAAAGTCACGTTGCAGAATTCCGGCGGAAGGAACGCCGCGGCGTTTCCCGAAAGAAACGCCAGCAGCAGCGCGGTCGCGGCACGGTTCACCGGTCAGCCCCGGCAGAGGGTGTAAAGGATGCCCGCAACGACGGCCGATCCGATAACGCCGGAAACGTTCGGCCCCATCGCCTGCATGAGTATGAAGTTGCCCGAATTCTCCGAAAGCGAGACCTTATTGGAGACGCGCGCCGCCATCGGCACTGCGGAGACCCCGGCCGAACCGATGAGCGGGTTCACCTTCTCCTTCGAGAACACGTTCAAAAGCTTCGCCATCAAAATTCCCGCCGCGGTGCCCACGCAGAACGCCAGCAGTCCGAGCGCGAGAATGCCGAGCGTCGTACCCGAAAGAAACTTCTCGCACGCGAGTTTCGAACCGACCGAAAGCCCGAGCATGATCGTTATGATGTTGATCAGCGCGTTCGACATCGTGTCCGAGATGCGCGCTACCGACGACCCCGCCTCTTTCGCGAGATTCCCGAGCATCAAAGCGCCGATCAGCGGCACGGCCGATGGCAGCAGCACCGCGCAGAGCAGAAGAACGATCAGCGGAAAGCACACCTTCTCTATCTTCTTGACCTCGCGGAGAGGTGGCATCGTGATCGCGCGTTCCTCCCTGGTGGTGAGCGCCTTCATGATCGGCGGCTGTATAATCGGCACCAGAGCCATGTATGAATACGCCGCCACCGCGATCGCCCCCAGCAGATCGGGCGCGAGACGCGAAGTGAGCCAGATCGCCGTTGGCCCGTCCGCGCCGCCGATTATGCCGATCGACGCGGCGGCTTTCAGCGGATCCACCCCCCCGAAGAAGTCCGCCCCGAACACCGAGGCGAGCCCCAGCGCGCCGAACAGCGCGAAGAAGATTCCGAACTGCGCGGCGCCGCCGAGGATCGCCATCTTGGGGTTCGCGATCAGGGGGCCGAAGTCGGTCATCGCGCCGACGCCCATGAAAATCATGATCGGGAACACCCCCGTATCGATGCCGAACTTGAAGAAATAGTGAAGAAAGCCGCCCGGTTCGACGATGCCGCCCTGCATCACCGGAATTCCCGAAGCGAGAAACGTGATTACGCCGTCGTGCATCATCGCGGGCGCCGTCACCCCAGCGAGCGGGCAGTTCGCCAGCAGCCCCCCGAAGCCGATCGGCAGCAGCAGCAGCGGCTCGAATCCCTTGACGATCGCGAGGTAGATCATCACGAGGCAGAGCGGGATCATGATGAGCTGGCCAACCCCGTAGGGCATGCCGCCCAGCACCTTGACCTCGTGCCCTTTGACGAACGCGCCGTTTTCGTCGAAGTAGCCGCCGATCCATTTGCCGTTTTCGTCGTAGTAACCGTTGCGGCCCGCGCTGCGGGGGAATTTCGCCGGACGGTCCGCCGCGTCGAAGTCGCCGGTGATGTAGGCCGGCGCGTTCTTTTTTAAGAACCCGACGATTCCGGTGTCGCCGGCGAGACCGGCCGCCTTGTCGAACGTCACCCGCCAAGGCGCCTTGCCTTCGCCGTCGCCGTCGCCGGCCGCGAGGACGGCGCCGGCGCCAGCCGCCAGCATCAGGGTCAAAATGAATTTTCTCATCATCTGCTTCCCTATCTGTTCTCTGTTCACTGTAACCTGTTCATTCTCCCGCCGGCCGGTCTCAGCCAATCGTCGCGAGCACGTCTCCGGTCGCCACCTTGTCCGTGGGGTTTACCGCAACCGTTACCGTGCCGTCGCACGGCGCCACGACCGGAGTCTCCATCTTCATGACGTCCATGACGAGGATCTCGTCGCCCTTCGCGACCTTCGTGCCGCTCGCGGCGGTGACGCGGAGAATCGTCCCGGGGACGGGGGCCTTGACCTCCTGCCCGCCCGCGGGCGCGGTGGCGGCGGACGTAGCCGCGGCCTTGAGTCCGGCCTCGGCCTTGAAGTCCACCGGCTTGCCGTTCACCACGGCCTTGCCGTCGCCCTTGATCTCGACGCCGTACGCCTTGCCGTTGATCGTGACGGTCACGGGGCCTCCCTTGCCGGCGGCGGGCTTCGCCTCCTCGGCGAAGCGGCAGCCCATCGGCGCCTTCGAGGGGTCCTTGAGGAAGAGGATGCCCTTCTCCTTGCAGCTCGCGGCGATGAAGACGTTCTCGTCGGTGATCGGGAGCCCGGCCTCCTCGAGCATCTTCTTCGCGACCGCGCCGCCCTTCTTCGGGTCGGCGTCGTTCATCTCGAGCACCGTCTTGGTGGTGGGCGTGGAGTACGCCTTGTTGAGGTCGCTCGACGCCATGAACTCGCTCGCCTTCCTGACGATCTCCGGGTCCGGCGGGACGGGCGTCTTGCCGAAGTAGCCGAGCACCATCTTCGCGTAGCCCGGCGCGAACTTCTTGAACTTGCCGAACATGACGTTCTGGATCGCCTGCTGCGCGTAGAACTGCGAGACGGGCGTCACCGACGTGCCGAAGCCGCCGAGGCGCACGCAGTCGTACATCTCCGCGATCATGTCGTCGTACTTGTCCATCATGTTGTTGTCGCGCAGCATCTGCGTGTTCGCCGTGAGCGCGCCGCCCGGCATCGGGCTCC
>JAGCAM010000095.1 GCA_017652705.1 Kiritimatiellia bacterium
GCCGCGGCGCAGCAGCCGCCACGCGGCGAAGGCGAGGGGGGCGAACAGCAGCAGCAGCCATGGATTCGCGAAAGACATGTTCACCCCCGCTCCGCCGCATCCGGCGCGTCGTCGCTTTTAAGATAGCGCCGCGCCGCTTCAGTGGCCTCGTCCGCCATTTCGGGGGTGGCGTCCACCCCGGCGAACTTGACCATGTCCGCCGATTCGAGAAACCCGCCGAGGCCGGCGATTCTGCCGCCCAGCGCACCGCGCAGCCGTTCGCTCCGCAGGAACTCCTCGGTGGTGAGATGCGGCGCGTTCACGCCGTATTTGCGCTGCACGTACCGTCTCACCACCATCGTCAGCTCCACGTAAAAGTCTTTGTAGCGCCCTCGCCCCGGCAGTCCTTTTTTTAGCAGCCGCGCGAGTTCCGCCCAGGCGCGCTCGATCGGGCTCATGCGGTGTTCGCGCACGCGTCTGGCGAGATAGCGCACCCCGAGCCAGACGCCCGCGACGAGCGCGGCAAGCGCGGCGAGCGCAGCCGCGACGATTCCGGCGAGCTTCCAGGAAAGCGGCGGCAGGTCTCTGCCGGGGTCGGCCTCCATGCCGCCGGTGACTGGTTCGCGCGGCGGCGGACCGTCGAAGTAGACGGGCCCGGCGACGAAAGAGCAGCTGCCCTCGTCGGACTGCGCCTTGAACACCTTCGGCGACGCTTTCACCGCGAAAGGTTTGATTTTGTAGACCTTGGCGCAGGGCTCCGGCAGCAGCCTCCAGTTGACCGTCTGCACCGTCGAACCGTCCTTGCCGCGGCGCGGTTCGTCGGCGTAGTCCTCGGCCAGCGAGAAACCCACCGCGCGGTCGCGCAGATCCGGCATGACCGCGGTGCGGTCGTGCGGCGTCTTCAGCTCCACCCGCAGAAAGACGCTGCGGGCGGGGTCGACCGCCTTCGTTTCGCTCTCGATTCTGAGGTCGATTCCGTCATGGCTTGTCTCAAGCAGCGCCACCGCTATCATCAACATCGTCATCATGCCGTTCCGCCAGCGTCTCTCAACGCTTGTGCGCCCTCCTTCTGAACAGCGCCCGCACTCCGTCGATGTACGGCTTCGACGTGTCTATCGGCAGGGTGTCGATGCCGTTCCTGACGAAGAACCGGGCGAGCTCCTCGTTTTCTTCCGCCGCCTTCGCGGCGAATTTGCGGCGCACCGCGGCGCTTGACGTGTCGACAAGCGCGATTTCGCCGGTTTCGGGATCTTCCAGTTCGACGAGCCCGACGTCGGGCAGTTCCCGCTCGGCCGGGTCGCTCACCGGCACGCAGACCATGTCGTGGTGGCGCGCGGTCGCCCGCAGCAGCCGTTCGAAATCCGGCGCGGATGAAGAAACCGAAGCGCCGGAGCGCAGAAAGTCGCTCACGAAAAAAACCACCGCCCGGCGTTTCTGCACCCCGTTGAGAAATTTAAGCGCCTCGATTATGTCGGTGCCGCCGCCGGCGTCGTCTTCGGCCGCGAGCACTTCGCGGACCAGCCGCATCACGCTGTCGCGGCCCTTGCGCGGCGGAATGTACTTCACAATCCGGTCCGAAAACAGCACGAGCCCGATTTTATCCTGGTTGCGTATGGCGGTGAGCGCCAGCAGCGCGGTGACCTCCGCGGCGAGTTCCATCTTCGACCGGCGAACCGAGCCGTACCCCTGCGAACCGGAAACGTCGACCATGAACATGACGGTGAGTTCGCGTTCCTCGCTGAAGCGCTTGATGTACGGTTCGCCGGTGCGCGCGGTCACGTTCCAGTCTATCGTGCGGACGTCGTCGCCGAACATGTAGGGGCGCACCTCGTCGAACTCCACGCCCTGCCCTTTGAAAGTCGAGTGGTAGTCGCCGCTCAGCTGATCGTCGATGAGTTTGGCGGTGAGGATGCGTATCTTGCCCACGCGCGCCATCAGTTCTTTTACGTCAATTGCCATCTTCTCCAGTTCTCATGAGAATCAGAATGGTGTCGCGCACCCGCTGCCCGTTGATGCCGTTGAAAAGCATCGGACGGTCTTTCGAGCGTGTTTCGAGAATTACGCCGGAACAGGCCGCCGCCACGGAACGCACGTCTTCGAGCGGAATCGCCCGCCTCAGCCCGGTGCCGCTGAAGCACACGCGCCGGTCGCTGACCAGCAGCCTCCCGTTGCCGATGAACCGCACTTCGTCGAAACAGTCCGTGACCGACCAGCCCGGCTCCACGTCTGCGCCGCACTCCGTCTCGGCGCCCAGATCGCGCCGGTACAGAATTCCGGTCGAGGCGGGTTCGTAAAAAGCCACCGCGTCTTCGAACGCGAAGCACCGTTCGCCGCCCTCCAGCGACATCGGGCAGAAAGTGTGGTTTATGCCGCCGTCGTTTTTGACGTTCTCGCGCCAGGTGCGGTACTCGTTGCCGAAACGCATGTCGCGCTCCAGCAGCTGCTCCTTCCTGCGGGAAGACCGTATGGCGTTGTACACCATCATGGCGACGAATATCGCCATGATCGGCGCACAGCCGAACATAAGCCACTCTATCTCTTCAAGCTCCATCAGGGCACGGGAACCGCGTTCAGGATGCCGTCGATGACTTTGTCGGAGGTTACGTTCTCGGCTTCGGCTTCGTAGGTCAGCAGTATGCGGTGGCGCAGCACGTCGTGCACCACCTCCTTGACGTCCTGCGGGGTGGCGTAGGCTCGGCCGTGGAGAAGCGCGTTGCCGCGGGCCGCGAGATTGAGCGCCAGGGTCGCGCGCGGAGAAGCGCCGTTCTGGATGTGTTCGTCAGGCGCCCGCGTTCTGAAGACGATGTCGAGTATGTAGTCGCCGACCTTTTCGTCGCAGTACACCTCTTTGAGGGTGGCGCGCAGCGTCTCGACGTCGCCCTGCGCGCAGACCGTCCCCGCGGCGGGCGGCGCCGCATTCTCGGCAAACCGCTGCATAATGCGGCGCTCGTCGGCCTTGGAAGGCGTCTCCACCAGGCATTTGAACATGAACCGGTCGACCTGCGCCTCGGGCAGCGGGTAGGTGCCCTCCTGCTCGATCGGGTTCTGCGTGGCGAGCACGAGAAAAGGCTCCGGCAGGCGGTACGTCGTCTCGCCGATGGTGACCTGCCGCTCCTGCATCGCCTCCAGCAGCGCCGACTGCACCTTCGCGGGCGCGCGGTTGATTTCATCCGCCAGCAGCAGATTGGTGAACACCGGACCTTTCTTCGGCGTGAATTCGCCGGTTTTCGGCGAATAAACGAGCGTTCCCACCACGTCCGCCGGCAGCAGATCCGGAGTGAACGAAATGCGTTTGAAATCAAGCCCGAGCACTTTCGCGAGCGTGTTCACCGAAAGCGTCTTCGCCAGGCCCGGCACGCCTTCAAGCAGAATGTGGCCGCCGGTCACCATCGCCAGAATCAGCCGGTCGACCAGCTTTTCCTGCCCGACGATGACTCTGGCTACTTCTTCGCGTATCTTCGCCACCAAATCCGCCTGCGCGGAAATTCTGTTCGTAGCCTCCTTCAGATCCATCTTCTTGTTCCTTTCTGATGTTGATTTTATATTTTATGCTTTTCGGCGCGGAAAATCAACCGTCGCGGCCGCTTTTTTCGCCGTGGCGTATCGCGTCGCGTATGAGTTCCTTCACATCGCTCCATTTGTTGTCCCTCAGCACGGCGATCTGGCACGTGATTCTGATCCTGGCTTCATCGGCGGCGGCGCCGCCCGCGGCCGGCAGCTCCCCGCGCAGACGCTTCAGATGCGCGGTCCAGACGCTCCGTATGAACCGCTGGAGATTGCGCGGCGCGCTTTCCCCGCTCGCCTGCGACAGCCGCGAATCAATCACGATCCTGCCGAACCATTCCTTCTCCCGCGGTGAAAGGCCGTCCGGCAGATCCGCGAGCGCGTCACCGCCGCCCACCACCCCCGCCCGCCACGCTTCGACGAAACGCACCGTGAAGTCGTGGCTGAAAACCCGCCGCGGCATGAATTCGCCGATCATGCCGTCCAGAGTGCGGTCGTATTCATTCGCCATCAGAAATTCGCAGAGGGCCATCTCCGTCTCCGGCGGAGGGCATGTCTCGCCGGCGTCTTCGCCGGGCTCCGCCGCCGCGCCCGCGGCGGCGTCCGACGCGTCCGTCTCATCTCCGGGACCGGTACGCGTTTCCGGCGCGGGGGCTGACGCCGCGCCGTCGGCGACGATCTTCTCCAGTTCGGCGTTGAGCGCGGCCGGCGGCAGCCCGAGCGCTTTCGCCGCCTCCCCGATCATGCCCGCCGCAACCACCGCGTTGGAGCACCGCGCCACCGTGGTCAGCACCGCCCGCGCTGTGCGGTTGACCGCGTCCACCGAATCCGGCGAACGCTCCGCCGCGCGCTCGGCGCGTATCTGAAAAGCCATTATCGACTCGGCGCCGTCGAGCATCCGGCGGAAATCCTCCGCCGGGTGCGTCCGCAGAAACGAATCCGGATCATCCCCCCCCGGCAGTGAAACCACGCGCACCGGCAGCCCCGCGGCGAGACAGAGCCGCGCCGATTTGATCGTCGCCTTGTGCCCAGCCGCGTCGTCGTCGTACACCAGCGCCACCTGATCTGCCACCTTGCCCAGCATGCGCACGTGCTCCTCGGTGAACGCCGTGCCCTGCCCGGCGACGGAATTCGGAAAACCGCTCGTCTGCAGCCGTATGCAGTCGATCTGCCCCTCGCAGACGATCACTTCGCGGCGCGGGTCTTTCGTCACCGCCCCCGCCGCGCGGTCGAAGCCGTAAAGCACGGACGACTTCTTGAACACCGGCGTCTCCGGCGAATTGACGTACTTGCCCGAGTTCTTCGACGCCGCCAGCTGCCGCCCCGAAAAACCGACCACCCTGCCGCGCCTGTCCTTGATCGGAAACATCAACCGGCCCCCGAAACGGTGATACCCCCGGTCGCCGGGGCGGTCCGGCGACTTGACAATGCCGGCTTCGTCCAGCTCCGCCGCCGTATAGCCGTATTTGGCCGCCCACTTCAGAATGTTCCCCGCGCCGGACGGCGCGTAGCCGAGCAGATACTCTTCGCACGGCGCTCCGTCGAGGCCGCGGCGGACGAGATATTCGCGCGCGGCCGCCCCTTCGCCGGCCTTCAGCAGGCAGCGGTGGTAAAACTGCGCTATTTCGGCCAGCAGCGCGAGCAGCCTGGCGCGCCGCGCCGCGGCGGGATTCTCCCTCTCTTCGATCTTGACCCCGCAGCGCTCCGCCAGCTTCTTCACCGCGTCGATGAAGGATATCCCTTCCATCTTCCTCACAAAACTGATCGCATCGCCCGATTCTCCGCAGCCGAAACAGTGGTAGAACCCCCGGTTTTCATTGATGTTGAACGACGGGGTCTTTTCCTGGTGGAAAGGACAGCACGCCTTTTTCGAAGACCCGGCGCTTACCACCCGCACTCCGTACGAGGAAATGAGATCGGCGAGATCGGTGCGCGCCTTGATCTCCTCCACCACCGATTCCGGAACGCTACCTGACACCGCCGCCCGCCTTCAGCGCATCTGGCCCGAAACTGAACGGCAGCAGCCGTTCTAGCGTAATCACTTTGAAATCACCTGGCCCCCTGACCAGCACCACATCCATTTCCGCCGGATCGCAGAATTCCCGCAGCACCTGGCGGCAGACGCCGCACGGCGGACAGAACCCGGCGTCTGAGTCTGCGGCGGCGCCGCACACCGCAACCGCCTTCAGCCTGCGTTCCCCGGCGCACACCGCCGCGGCGACGGCGGCCCGTTCCGCGCAGATCGCCGCGCCGTACGAAGCATTCTCGACGTTGGCGCCGGTGTAAACGCGGCCGGAAGCCGCAAGCGCCGCCGCGCCGACGTTGAACCGCGAATAGGGCGCGTACGCCGCCGCCCTGATCTTCAACGCCGCCTCTGCCAGTTCTCCGTATTCCATATCGTCTCCCATTATATCATTACCGCGCAGCCGTCACGCCGCCGCGCCGGAAATTCTTACGCGGGGGTCGAGCGCCGCGTAGAGCAGATCGGTGATCAGGTTCACGAACTGGTACAGAAGCGCCCCGAGCACCACCACCGCCCGCACCACGGCCATGTCGGAAGAATGTATCGCGTTGATCGACACCGAACCGAGCCCCGGTATGCCGAAAAAACTCTCCAGCAGCAGCGAACCGGTGAAAAGGTACGGTATCGACAGAGACACATACGTCACGACCGGTATCAGCGCGTTGCGCAGCACGTGAACAACCATGATTCTGCACCGCGACAGCCCTTTCGAGCGCGCCGTCAGCACGTACGGCTTGTATATTTCGTCAAGTATCGCGGTGCGGAAAAACCTCACGTCCGCACCCAGCGAAGACAGCACGCCGATCAGCACCGGCAGCGCGAGATAGGCGATTCCGCCGTACCCCCACACCGGAAACCACCCCGCCTTGTAGGAAAGAAAGAACTGTCCGGCCAGAACCCAGATCACGTAATTGACGCTCATCAGCGCGGCCGAGACCACCAGAACCGCCCTGTCCACCCGACCGCCGCGGGTCGCCGCCGCAAGCATAGCCAGCATCAACCCCGCCGCGACGCTCCCGGCTAGTATCGGAACCGTGAGCGACAGCGACGGGCCCACCCCGCGCTTGAGCACTTCGGCGACCGGCTCCTGATTCTCGACGGAATACCCGAAGTCTCCCTTCACGAGATCGCCGACGAACCGGACGAACTGGGAATCCGTCGAAAATATCAGCGGCTTGTCATAACCCCATTTGCGGTTGAACGCCGCGATCGACTCCGCCGAGGCGTTTTTACCGAGAATGACTTCGGCCGGCGAGCCGCCCACCACGTTGAAAAGCGCGAACGTCAGAAGCAGTATACCCGCCGTCGTGGGCACGATCTCCCAAAGCCGTCTCGCGACGTACTTCAGCATCCTGCGGCTTCCCCGAGAATGCCGGCGAGACGCGCCGGATCGCATTTCGCGAGACGGTCGAGAACGCACGCCCAGCGGTACGCGCCGGAGCCGTTCGTGTCGTACGGCCGGTCGGCGAACAGACCGTCGAAAGCGGCCTTTCTCGAAAGATAAGCTGCTTTGATCTCCTCCAGCCGGCGGCGGAACCCCTCCACGTACGCCTGCGCGAACAGCCGGTACTCGGCGACGAACCGCTCGCGCCGTTTCGCGAATGCCGCGTACTGGGCGACATACCCAGCCGGGTCGAGCTTGTAGTTCACGAAACTGCCGGCGTGGTCGGTTATCTTCACTTCGGCCGGAAAACCGTCCTCCCCCGTCTGCAGCACCTCGTAGTCGCGGTCGAACAGCAGCTCGCCCGTCACCGAGCTGCGCCGCCCGACCAGCATGTCGACCGCCGCCGCCCCGCCCATCAGAAACGCAAAACGCTGCGCCCAGGCTGGGTTGCGGTACTTCTGCAGCGGCACCTTGTCGGATGCGACGCCGGGTATGTAGGCCCGCACGAAATATCCGGTGCGCACCGCCGACCCGTTGTAGCGGTTGTCGCCGCTGTACTTCTCGGTGAAATGACCGTAGCCGAGACGCCTGGGCAGGTTCATCCCCAGCTGGCGGCACATCAGCCGCCGGTCGAGGATGTAGTCGGAGTATTCCTCGGTCTCGACGATCGCCTGCAGCAGATCCTTGCCTTCGTCCAGCCGTTCGGAAACGCCCCACTTCTGCAGCCTTATCATCTGCACCTTCGGCTCCGCCGAACCGGTTTCGCGGTACTGCATTATGTAGACGTTGCCACGGCGGTTGCCGGCGACCGGGTGCCGCGCCAGCGAATTGGCGATGCGCCCGATGTTGATGTAGTCGATTTCGCCGAAAAGCCGCGTCGTGTTGAAGAGAAAACTTTTCACCCGGTTGTCGCACACCGCCGCCAGCTCCGGATCGCCCGTGCGCGCCGCCTCTTCATACAGCGTGTCGAACACGACTTCGCCGCGGTCGATGCGGGCCCCCGGCAGCCACTCGATCTGGCGGTAGAACTCCGGGGCGATGCCGGCGATCAGATCCTGCTCTTCCGCCGCGGTTTCATTCGGCGAGCGCGTCAGCGCGTGGCACATCGTGTTGCGCCACTCGAAATTATCCACCGACTCGTCGCGAAGTTCCGCCGGCAGCGCCATCCGCCACGCCACCGCGATGCGGCCGCACGCCTCCTTCAGCTCCGCGTCGCCGGCGCCGGCGACGTCCAGCGACAGGAACATGCGCTTCACGTCCGGCGGCGTCACCGACGGAAAAAGATCCACCTCCGGCCTGCCCATCCGGTTGCGCCTGCCGAGCCCAGCGACAACTTCCGCGATCTGACGGCGGAAATCCTCCGCCGGCATGTTCTCGATCTCGCGGTACATCCCCGCCGTGATGAACCTCGTTCCGGTCATGCGGTTGTAATAGTAGATGGGGCGCTCCCCCACCGGCACTTTCGAGGCGTTGATGAGCGCCGCCATGTCCTCCTGCGATATCGGCTGCCGCGCCATCCGCCAGTTTTCGCCGCGCTCGCGCAGAGCCCCGCGCACTTTGGCCGAACTCGTGTTGAGAAACCTGATCGCGAGCTTCGACACCATCTTCTGGAGTTCCTCGTCGGCCCGGAACGCCAAATCCATTCTGTCCGGATTGGGCCGTATCAGGACCAGATCTTCGGTGAAGACGAGATCGACCGACTCCGCCACTTCGGCGTCTTCCTCGGCCGGCGTCAACGCCGGTCTCCCCTGCGCCGCCCGCCCGGCGTTTATTTCATCAAGCCACATCACGCGCTGCATGGCGTGGACGCCCCTGCGCGTCACCAGCCCCGGGGTTCTGAAAAACATCGTGCCGATGCGGCTCAGCGGCTGGCCGTCGGATCCTTTCGCGAATATGTCGTCTCCTAATATCTTCATGCGGCGTATTATACCATAAATACGCACTCCACGCTGAAATGGGCGGTCCGCCCGCTACCGCAGAAACACCGCGAAACCGCCGGGAAGGGTCTTCCAGCGCACCGTGCCGGGTTCGGCGAGATATTGGCCGGTGCGGACCGTGCCGTTGGTCGCCGTTACGTTATGAATCCAGGGCGTACGCCGTCACCGGCGCGCAGTTCGCACCGGTTATGATGCTGTTGTCATGCCATTTCCTCTCTGCCTCCGCAAACGGGAACCGCGTGGACGCCCGTTACCTCAGCAGAATCCTTCCGTGACAAAGAATCCCCTTCCTCTCCCGATTCCGGAACTGAAGGCTACCGGAACTTCCGAAGGTTATCCGCCGCAGAACGCACGGTGCGGCGCATGAAAAAGCGGAGCCGCAACGCGGCGTTGAAGGCCAAGTCGCCGAGCGGACGCGGCAACAGATAAACACCCACCACCAGTCCGCGCCCGGAAAACACGCGGAACCCCTGCCGCCGGGCTGCCGCCAGCCGGTCCCGCCAGCCGGGCGCCGTCATCAGTTCAAGCTGGTCGCGGGTTTTTTCTGCCTCCGCCGAAAACTCGGCCTTGAGTGACCGGTACCGCCCGTCGTCAATCCGCGGGCGCATCGTTTCGAGCTCGCGCAGCGCCTGTTCAACGCAGACGACGCGTGCGCGCGCAGACCTTATCAGCGGTTCGCGGTAGCCGGTGAGCGATGTGGAAAGGCCGGTTCCGACGCGGTAAAGCACAAGTTTTTCGGGGATGGCGAGAAATTCCCCGAGCATCTGCGCCCGGCGGGTGTGCAGCACGTCGTCCATGGCGGCGCGGCCGAGA
>JAGCAM010000096.1 GCA_017652705.1 Kiritimatiellia bacterium
CAGGTTATGAGCCTGACGAGCTACCAGGCTGCTCCACCCCGCAATCTGGCGCCTTCGGAACTGGCGGGGCTGGCGGGAGTTGAACCCACAACCCTCAGATTCGTAGTCTGATGCTCTATCCAATTGAGCTACAGCCCCAACATCCGAAAACGCCGCTTATTATACTCTTTTTTTTTGAGTTGTGCAATAGGGGTGGCGAACTGGATACGGCCAACGCATTAAAGCCCGATCCTTCAGCTTGCCATTTTTATGCCGCCTACTTCGGTATCTCGGGATGCTGCACGGCGAGGGGCGTCCCCTTCTGCGAGACATAGTGCATGTCAAGGACAACCGTCTTGTCGCCGCGGTTCTCGCCATGATGTATCGTCCCAACCATCTCGACGACCGGCTCGCCGGCGCGGATGGTGGTCTCTTTGCCGTCCAGTCCGATGATCGTGAGCTCGCCCTGCTGCACGATGCCGAAGTTCATGACGGGATGATGGTGCCAGCCAAGCCTGCTGCCGCGCGGGAACACGTAGCGCTTTACGACGAGTTCTGGACGCCCGACGGGATAGTCCGGCAGTTCCGCACCGTCCCAGCTCTTCGACGTGCGCTTGAGCTCCAGAACCTTGACCTCTGTTACATCATCGTACTCTGCGAACGCCGAGCAGCAGTTAGACGACACGCACCCCGACGCCGCGCAGAGCACCACCGCGCCCAGCGCAACCACTGATATGCATGTTTTTCCTGTTGTCATGTTGTCCTGCCTTCCCTTTTCATCTTCGGCGCGCATGATAGCATAAAGCACCATCCCTGTCAATGCGCCGCTCGGCCCTGCAGAAATTCCAAATCATCTTCCCGTCCCTGCCGCCAAGAGCCCTTGCCGCGGCAAAAGACGCGGCGCGACGCCTGTGGACGAGGCTCCTCGCAGTTCAAGGCCGGGCGACGCCGGTCCACGGAGACCGTCGGGAGGCCTCGGCCGACACGACGTTGAACACGTGTCCCGAGCGCCCTCCGGTCTCGTTTATCCCGATGCCGGTCGCCCAGGCCACATCTCCGCCGTCGCAGGGCTTGCCGTGTCGAAGAAATGATTTCCGGCGCGGAACCGCCCATGCGTCCCGGGCCGGACGATGAAGCGGTTCTGACGCCGCTTACTCGTTGCGAAGAATCAGGATTTGAATCTCTGGCGAAAACGATGTTTCGGCGGCGGAAATTCGGCTAACGAGGCGGAAACTTCAACCCCGCGGCGAGCAGTGCCACCACCCAGACAAGAATTAGTCCGGAGAATGCCTTCAGGCCGGCCATGAAACGCGCGTTGCCGATCAGTCGTGACCGGAAAAAGTCCGCGGCAAGTATGATCGGCAAGTAAACGAACGGCACCATTGCGCAGAAGGCGCTTCCGAGCAGAATCGTTTGCGCGGCGGGCGGCAGCGCGGCTTCATCATGCATGAAACTCGGCAGAAACGCAAGAAAGAACAATATGGTGAGGGGATTGGACATCGACATAACCACTCCGCGCCGGAACAGCGCAAGGCCAGCGGCTTTCGCCGCCTCCATCGCGTCTCCGCCGGGTCCGCGCCACAGCAGGACGGCTTCTCTGAACGACATAAACGCCAGATAGGCTATGTAGCACATTCCGGCGAGCTGGACCGAGATCATGACCCACAGGTGGCTGGCGAAGAATGAAGCGACACCCAAAGTCAACAGCACCACCCACAGCCAGCATCCGGAAACGAGTCCCGCCATCAGTGTGCACGCCTTCACACGGCCTTCTGAAAGTGCGGTGGCGATTGTGCACATCAAATCGGGCCCGGGTTTGATTATGAGCGCGAAGCAGCCGATAAGATACGTCGTCATGGTGTGGTTGGATGCGGGTACGGATTGAACACTTCGCCGAAAGCTTTTACAGGGAAGCGGATTGCTTAGAAGGCGACGCGGCAATAAAGCGAAAGTCTTCAAGCTCGCAGATGGACTGATCTTTCTGCGCTGACGGAAAAGTGAAACAAAGCGCTTCCTTGCCGCTGACCGCCGCGAGCGGTGCAACATCCACCACCTCGCGCAGTCCGCCGGGATACGACGCTGACGGGGTGAAAGACCCTATCTGAACGCCGCCTTCCGCGGCGGAGGCTAACGCAACGGACTTGAGTTTCATGGCCGGTTTTTCATCCATGGCCACAATTCTAACACACTCAGCTTGCCGCGGTCAACACCCCAGTCTCCCCGCAGACAAATCGCCACCCCGTGAACGTTCAGAGGGGTATCGATTTGCCGCCGGCGAGAGCGCGGACGACGAGCGAAGCGCCGGAAGCGCAATCGCCGACCGCGTATATGTTCCGCTCGGCGTCGGAAACGATTCCGCCGCGCGGCGCAAGCGCAAGACCGAGTTCCCGCACCACTGGGTCGCCGGAATCAACGCCAGTAAAACCCATCGCAAGCAGAACGAGATCGCATTGAATGTCTTTCTCCGTGCAGGGAACGGCTGTAAATGCAAGAGCTCTGCCGTCAGGTGAACACTTCCACTTCACCTCCTGCACGCGCACGCCTTCGACGGAATCGCCGCCGAGAAACTCGAGCGAATTCAAGTTCCAGCGCCGCCCGCAGCCTTCAAGATGGCTTGAACTGGTACGAATCTGATAAGGCCACGCCGGCCAGGGCGTCGATGGTGAACGCGTCTCCGGCGGCTTGGGCATGATTTCGATTTGCAGCACGCTTTCGGCACCTTGCCGAATTGCGGTTCCCACGCAGTCCGACCCCGTGTCGCCGCCGCCGATGACGAGTACTTTCTTTCCGGCCGCGTTCACGGGAACGGCTTCGATCTCGCCGCCGAGAAAGCGGTTCTCGCCGCCGAGAAACTCAAGCGCGAAATGGACGCCTCGCTTTCCGCGGCCCGGTATTTTCAGATCGCGGGCCGCCGGAGTGCCGATCGCGACCACCACCGCGTCGTTCGACCTCTCAAGGTAGTCCGCCGCGATGTCACGGCCCACCTCGGTATTCGTGACGAATTTCACCCCCTCCGCTTCAAGCACCCTCCGGCGTCTGTCGATTACCGCCTTGTCGAGCTTGAAACAGGGAATGCCGTAGCGGAGAAGCCCGCCGATTTCAGCGTTCTTATCGTAGACCGTCACCCGCCACCCGCGCCGGCGGAGCGTTACCGCCGCGGAGAGACCGGCCGGTCCCGCCCCGATCACCGCCGCGGAACGGCCGTTCTCCTTTTCGGGCGGGCGCGGCATCACCCAGCCTTGCGCAAAAGCCGTCTCGATGATGAACTTCTCGCTCTGCCGCACCATTACGCTCTCCTCGTCGAGCTGATGAACGCAGCTCGCTTCGCAAAGCGCGGGACATATGCGCGATGTGAACTCAGGAAAGTCGCTGTTGGCGGAAAGCAGTTCGTAAGCGCGGCGGAAGTCGCCTTCGGCCACCGCCCTGTTCTGGTCGGGAACGAGATTGCCGAGCGGACAACCCGCACCGTGGCAGAAAGGGATACCGCAATTCATGCACCGCGCGGTCTGCTCGCGTATGACCGACTCGGGGAGGGGCCTTTCGACCTCGCGGAAGTCATGTTTCCGCTCCTCCCGCGGCCGGTAGATGTCATGAAGCCTTTGCACGGTTTAACAACCTCTCAGCCCATCAATACAGGAACAGCATTTCGCGGTATTTCGGGAGGGGCCATTTCGCGTCGGGGACATGGTGCTCGAGCGCGTCAACGGTCGTGCGCAGGGTGCGCATGGCCGCGAGGATTTCGTCGCAGGCGGAGCCGTTTAGCGCTTCGTCGAGATTCCTGATGCCCGCTTTGAGCGCGTCAAGCCCCGAGCCGAGTTCGACGAGATTTTCCTTCAGGGCGGCGGTTCCGCTTAAAACGCCTAATTTCTCGGCTTTCACCAAAGCGTCCAGCGTTGCTGCGTATTCGTCGCGGACAGCGGGCAGGATCATCTCGCCCGCAAGGTCGCGTTCGCACGTCCCCTCGATTCTCACCTTGCCGACGAATTCCTCGAGAAAGATGTCGTGCCGCGAGGCGAGTTCGCGGGCGGAGAGAACGCCGTATTTTTCGAACAGCGCGGCATTCTCCTTCTTGCTGAAGGCTTCGAGCGCTTCAAGTGACGTGGGCGAGTTGGGGAGGCCGCGCTTCTCGGCCTCCTTAAGCCAGCCCACCTCGTAGCCGTTGCCGTTGAATACGACGCGCCCGTGCGCGGCAAGCGTCTTGCGCAGAATGTCCTGAAGCGCCGCGTGGAACGCCGCGGTGTGTTCGCCGGGTTTGGCCTTGCCCGTCGTGCCGCTCGCCTCCAACTCGGCCGCGAGACGGTCGACGGCTTCCGCGACGATGGTGTTGAGAACGGTCATCGGACCGGCGCAGCAGACGGATGATCCCGGAGCGCGGAACTCGAATTTGTTGCCGGTGAAGGCGAACGGCGAGGTGCGGTTGCGGTCCGTCGCGTCCATCGGCAGCGGCGGCAGCGTGTCGACGCCGATGCGCAGCATGCCCTTCTTCCCGCCGCCGGCGCCTTTTCCACCGTTCCCTTTTTGGATCTGATCAATGACCTTCGCGAGCTGGTCGCCGAGATAGATTGAAATAACCGCCGGCGGCGCTTCGTTCGCCCCGAGCCGGTGGTCGTTACCTGCCCCGGCCACCGAGGCGCGCAGCAGGTCGGCGTGTTTGTCCACGGCTTCGATAATGGCGCAGAGCATCGTCAGGAAGATCGCGTTCTCCTGCGGATTCGTTCCCGGGTCGAGCAGATTGCGACCGCCGTAGTTCACCGACCAGTTGTTGTGCTTGCCCGACCCGTTGACGCCCGCGTACGGCTTCTCGTGGAGGAGACATTTGAGACCGTGTTTTTCGGCGACGTTGCGGAGAGTGTCCATAACCAGCATGTTGTGGTCCGTCGCGAGGTTCAATTCTTCGAACTGGGGCGCCAGCTCGAACTGCGCCGGCGCGACTTCGTTGTGACGCGTCTTCGCTGGTATGCCGAGGCTCCAGAGCGCGCGCTCGACGTCGTTCATGAAATCAAGCACGTTTTCGGGTATCGTGCCGAAATAGTGGTCTTCGAGCTGCTGGCCTTTAGCCGACGGCGCCCCGAAGAGCGTCCGCCCCGTCATCACGAGGTCGGGCCGCTTCTCCCAGTATTTTTTCGATATCAGGAAGTATTCCTGCTCCGCGCCGAGGGTGCACCCGACATGCGCCTCGGGAAGGGCAAACAGTTTCATCAGCCGCTTGACCGATTTGTCGAGCGCCTGCATCGACCTGAGCAGGGGGGTTTTTTTGTCGAGCGCTTCGCCGGTGTATGCGCAGAAGGCGGTGGGTATGCACAGCGTCGCGCCGTTGCCGTGCCGCTTGATGAAAGCAGGCGACGTGGGATCCCACGCCGTGTAGCCGCGCGCCTCGAAGGTCGAGCGTATGCCCCCCGACGGGAACGAACTCGCGTCGGGTTCCCCCACGATGAGATTCTTGCCCGAGAAGGCCATTATCGGCTCGCAGTTTTTCAGTTCAAGGAACGAATCATGTTTTTCCGCCGTGGCGCCGGTCATCGGGAGGAACCAGTGCGTGTAGTGCGTCGCTCCGCGATCCATCGCCCAGTGTTTCATCGCGTGGGCGACCTCTCCCGCGATGGAGGGATCAAGCGGCTCTCCCCTCTCAATCGTGCCCTGGAGTTTCTTCGCCGTGTCTTTCGGCAGATACTCCTTGATCGCCTCTGCGCCGAATACGTCCGCGCCGAACTTCGTTGCCTTGATTGCTTCGTTCATCTTTTCACCTTTCTGATGCCGTAGATGCATCCGGCAAACCTACTATCAAATTCCGTGCCAATGCCGGAAATCAAGCAAAACCAGGCTATGACGCCACCCGGCCTTACATTTTATGTAACCGTAAGCGTTGGGGATTTGCATTCCCCGTATCAGTGCCGCGGTAAATTATCGTCCAACCGCATTGGCACGAAATTTGCAATATGGCGCCTGAGGAACAAAGGCTATGAACAACGACGAACAGCAAGACGGACAGCAAGGGCTGTACAGGAGCGAATACGAGCACGACGCCTGCGGCGTGGGGCTCGTGGCAAACATCTCCGGCGAATCCAACCACGATGTCGTCACCGACGGTCTGACCATTCTCAAGCGCCTTATGCACCGGGGCGCGACGGGCAACGACCCGGAGACGGGTGACGGCGCCGGCATTCTCCTCAGGATACCGGACGGTTTCTTCCGGAAAAAATTCTCGGATCTTCCCCCCGTCGGTTCGTACGGTGTCGCCGTCGTCTTCGGCGCGGTCGGGGAAGAAGACGTCATCGAGCAAAAAACGGCCGCCAGCCGCTGCCGCATCTCCGCATGGCGAGACGTGCCGGTCGACCCTTCCGCAATCGGACCGCTCGCGCGTTCCTCGATGCCCAGAATCCGCCAGGTCTTTATCGAATGCGATGACGGCCATGATCTGAAAGCTCCGGCGGATTTCGAACGGCGCCTTTTTATCATCCGCCGTGAAATTGAAAAGTCTTTGAAAGACGGTTACATCTGTTCAATGTCGTCGAAGACGGTCGTTTACAAAGGGCTGCTGCTTGCAACGCAAATGGAAAAATTCTACCCCGATCTCACCGACCCGGGTTTCGTCTCCCCATTCGCCATCGTCCACCAGCGCTACTCGACGAACACATTCCCGACCTGGTCTCTCGCGCATCCGTTCCGCATGCTCGCGCACAACGGCGAAATCAACACGCTAAAGGGCAATCTGAACGCGCTCGCCGCCCGGGAACCGTCCCTCGCCTCGCCGCTGTTCGGCGAAGACATAAAGAAAGTCCTGCCGCTCATTCCGCCAGGCCAGTCCGACTCCGCCTCGCTTGACAACATGTTCGAGCTTCTGGTCGCCGCCGGACGCGACGCCCCGCACGCGCTGATGATGCTCGTGCCCCAGGCGTGGGGCGCCGGCTATCACATGGGCAAAGACGTCCGCGCATTCTGCGAATACCACTCCGCGCTGATGGAACCGTGGGACGGTCCCTCCGCCATCGTTTTCACGGACGGCGTCAACGCCGGCGCCGCGCTCGACCGCAACGGGCTTCGTCCGGCCCGCTGGACGCTCACCAGATCGGACCGGTTCGTTCTCGCATCCGAAACCGGAGTCCTTGACATCCCCCCCGCCGAAGTCGCGCGCCACGGGCGGCTGAAGCCGGGCGCGATGATCTGGCTGGATCTCGAACACCACCGCATCATCGAAGACGCCGAACTGAAGAACTTTTACGCCCGCCGCCGCCCGTACCGGCGCTGGGTTGAGGACAACCGCATCTCCGTACACGGTCTTTTCACCGAAATAACCCCTTCCCGTGTCTCCGGAAGCCTCGCCGCCGAGCAGGCGCGTTTCGGCTACACCCTCGAAGACCTCAATCTCATCCTTAAGCCGATGGCCGAAACCGGTCACGAACCGGTCGGTTCAATGGGCGACGACGCGACGCTCGCCTGCCTTTCGAAAAAGCCCCGCTCCCTCTTCGACTATTTTCACCAACTCTTCGCCCAGGTCACGAATCCGCCGATCGACCCCATCCGGGAAGAACTGGTTATGTCGATCATGACCTACATCGGCAATGTCGGGAACATCCTCGACGAAGGTCCGCAGTACGCGCATCTCATAAAACTGCGCCGCCCGGTTCTCACCGACGACGAACTTGACCGGCTTTCCAAAGTCGCCGACCGTGGATATCCCGCCGTCACCTTCCCGACGTTCTTTCACGCCGGCGGCGGCGCCGGCGCGCTGGAAGCCGCTCTCGACGACCTCGCCGCCGGCGTGCTCGACGCGGTCGGGGACGGTGCCAGAATCATCGTGCTGTCGGACAAGGCGAACGACAAGAGACAAAAGGCAATGGACGGGACCCCGCGTCCCGGAGCCGCGATTCCTTCGCTGCTGGCCGTGGCGGCGGTGAACAATGCACTGGTGAAAGCGGGGGTCAGGCCGTCGATCGGGCTCATCGTGCAATCTGGTGAAGTGCGCGAAGTAATGCACTACGCGCTGCTGCTCGGCTTCGGCGCCACGGCGGTAAACCCGTATCTCGCGCTTGAAACCGTTTCTTCGCTCTGCCCGGACGACGCGGTTAAGGCCGCATCCAACTATGTCAACGCAGTCGATCTCGGGCTGAAAAAAATCATGTCCAAAATGGGCATCTCGACTTTGCGCTCCTACCGTTCGGCGCGCATCTTCGAGGCGGTCGGCCTCGACCGGTCGCTCGTCGACAGGTATTTTTCAGGCGTCGCCTCGCCCGTCGGCGGCGTCGGTCTCGCCGAGATCGCCAAATCCGCAGGAGCTTTGCCCCCCCTTGCGTCAACGCGACAAAACCCGTCATTATTGGACGCCGGAGGAATTTACAGATACCGCAAAGACGGAGAAGCCCATCTCTGGACTCCGGATCGCCTCGCGAACTTCCGCAACGCGGTGCGCCGCAACGACTACGAACTCTTCCGCCGTTACACCGATTCCGTCGACAACGCCGGAGTTACGCTGCGCTCGAAATTCACTTTCCGTCCGACCGAACCCGTCCCGCTCGACGAGGTCGAACCCGTCGACTCGATCGTCCGCCGCTTCATCGGCGCCGCGATGAGCCTCGGCTCGCTGTCGCCCGAGGCTCACGAAACGATTGCCATCGCACTTAACGCCCTCGGCACCATGTCCAACTGCGGCGAAGGCGGCGAAAACCCCGAACGATTCGGAACGGCAGCGAACTGCGGCGTTAAACAGGTCGCCTCCGGGCGGTTCGGCGTCACCGTCGAATATCTCCGCGCCGCCAAAGACATACAGATAAAACTCGCCCAGGGTGCCAAACCGGGTGAAGGAGGACAGCTCCCTGGCCACAAGGTTAACGAATTCGTCGCCGCGCTGCGTCACGCAAAACCCGGCACCACCCTCATTTCCCCGCCGCCGCACCACGACATCTACTCGATTGAGGATCTCGCCGAATTGATCTTCGACCTGAAGTGCGCCAATCCCAAGGCCCGTATCTCGGTGAAGCTCGTTTCCGAGGCGGGCGTCGGAACCATCGCCGCCGGTGTCGCCAAAGCGCACGCCGACGTCATTCTCGTCTCCGGCTTCGACGGCGGCACCGGCGCCGCGCCGCTTTCCTCCGTCAAGCACGCAGGACTGCCGTGGGAACTGGGCCTCGCCGAAGTGCAGCAGACGCTCGTCAAAAACGGATTCCGCGGACGCGTCAGGCTGCAGGTCGACGGACAGCTCCGCACCGGCCGCGACATAGTCATCGCAGCGCTCATGGGTGCGGAAGAATTCGGGTTCGGGACTTCCATGCTCGTTTCGCTCGGCTGCGTTCAATGCCGGAACTGCAGTCTGAACACCTGCCCGGTCGGCATCGCGACGCAGGACACCGCGCTGCGCGCTCATTTCGCAGGAAGGGTTGAACACCTTCAGACGTATTTCCGGTTCCTCGCCGGGGAGGTGCGAGAACTGCTCGCCAAGCTCGGTCTGCGCTCGCTCGACGAAGCCGTCGGCCGCGTCGATCTGCTCGCCGCTGCAGACGCATCGTATTCGCCGCTCCTCCACCGCGAGAGCGGTGACCGGCCGCGTTCCGATCCGTCCGCGGTAAAACCCGAACTCGACAACTACGACCGGCGCACTCTCCTGCCGGCCATTCTGCCGCTCCTGTCGCGAGCGGACGGCCCGCGGCGTTTTTCTTTCGCGGTCAACAACACCGACCGGGCCGTGGGCGCGGAACTCTCCGGCGAAATCGTCGCCCGCCGACTCCACCTCGACGACGACGAGTTGACCGTCGACTTCACCGGTGTCGGCGGTCAGTCGTTCGCTGCATTTCTGGCGAAAGGCGTGAGCTTCAATCTGCACGGCTCCGTCAACGACTACCTCGCCAAGGGGCTTTCAGGCGGCATCGTCGCCGTCGCTCCTCCTGAAGACGGCAGGTTCGCGCCCGAAGAAAACGTGATCGCCGGCAATGTCGTCGCGTACGGCGCCACGTCGGGGTCGGTGTTCATCAACGGCGTCGCCGGCGAGCGCTTCGCCGTGCGCAATTCGGGGGCGACGCTCGTGGTCGAAGGCGTCGGGGACCACGGCTGCGAATACATGACCGGCGGTCATGTGGTCGTGCTGGGCCCGGTCGGCGTCAATTTCGCCGCCGGCATGACCGGCGGCGTCGCCTATGTAATGGACGAAACCGGAGATCTCGATTTAAAGTGCAATCTCGGTTCGGTCGACATTTCGCCGGTGACGGCGGGGAGTTCGGACGAATCAGCGCTAACCGGATTTCTCTCGGAACATCTGCGCCGCACCGGATCCCCTCTGGCGCGACGCCTGCTCGAGGACTGGCCCGTCGCCCTGCACAAATTCGTCGCGCTGAAGCCGCATGTCGACTGAACCGGCGGCGAAAGCCGCACACTCTTCGTCAGCTGCGCTTTTCGCAGGATCCTGCTTCCCGACCCCGCATTGAAGCCCCTGTACGCGCCCAAGCAGCGCGTCAAAGCCGACTGGGACCACCCGTGCGGACTGCCGGTCCACGGGCCGCTGGGAAGCAACGGCGTGGCGGTGGATTTCGCGGCGGAGGGTTTTTTCGCGGTGCGCTGCGAGCGCGGCGAAATAGCCGCCGTCGCCGCCGGCGGATTGACCAGGCTGGAAGGTCCCGGGCTGTCGCTGCGGCTGGAACGGCCCGAAGACGTGGCGTTCATCAAGATCGACGGCGAATGGCGCGGCGTCTGGCAGACGGCGGAGCGGGACGCGTCACTGGATTCGCCTGCTGCTGCCGGAACAGCTGCGGCGGCGAGACGTCACTTCGACACGTCCACGCAAAGCCAGCGTTTGGAGAAGATGATTCGCCCGTAGTGGCCCGGCTTGGCGGACGGGGGGATCGTCACTTCGCCGGCGATGATGCCGCTCTTGCCGCTTTCGAGGTGCATGGACTCGCCCCACCGCACCGCGCCGTTGGGCCACACCACGCCGGTGCGGGCCTTGAACCCTTCGGGCAGCCACTTGATTTCGGGCGTCACGTCGATCGGCTTGTCGGTGCGGTTGCGCCGCACGTAGCGGAAAGACACCGTCTCGCCGGGCCTGCCTTTGAGACGCACCGCCGGCAGATAGGGGCGGCACCACACGTGGTTCGTGTAGTCTTCGTAATCGCCTTCTTCCGGTTCGGCGCGGTAGAGGCGGATGAGTTCGCGGTAGTAAGCGACGATTTTGGGTGAAAGCACGTCGCGGGAGGCGAACATTTCGGCGTCGATCTCGGCGCGCAGTCTCAGCAGTCGCCAGCGCCACGATTTGCGCACCGTGGGGATCATCTCCTCTTCAAGCCGGCGGGCGAGGGCGACCGACCGGCGCGTTTTCTCCGTGTAGTCGTCGAGTTCCGCCCGGGGCGTCTCGGCGAAGAAGTTCATCCGCCACTGGTTGCCGGGCAGCACGTGCTGGTCTTCGAGCATGGCGATGAAGCGGACGAAATCGGTCTCCTTCACGCCGGGAAAGTGGTAACGGCCGTATTCGCCGACGATTGACGGCCAGTTGCGCGACGGGTCGACGTAAAGGCCGGTGACGACGGCCTTGTTTACGTCTTCAAAGATGCCTTCGGAGTAGAACATGAAGCCGCTCGCGATTTTCTCGACCTGGCGGAAGAGCCGTTCGAAGCGCGCGGGCATCGCCGTGGCGCCGCTGCCACCCCACTGCGAACGCTTCCACATGGAGATTTCGGGAAAGGTGATCACCGGTATTTCGCGCGGCGGCTTGCGGGCGAGGGGAAACTTCGGGAAGTCTTCGTGAGCGTCGATCATCAGGCCGTCGATCCACGCGCTTTCGGGCTTGGCGAGGTAGTCCCACAGCATTTTGTATTCGTCATCGTGGTATACCCAGAGCGAGAGGACCGTTTTGGCGCCGGGGGAGTACGCCTTGTTCATGGCGGCGAATTTCTTGCACAGCGAAATGAAGCCGTTGCCGCCCCAGGGTTTGCAGGCGTCGCACTCGCAGCCGCCTTCGTCGAAGGGCCAGTGCACGAAATAATCGGGTTTGACGCCGTCGGCCCGCCATTTCTCGATCGCCTTGCGACGCAGGTCGAGCATATACTCAAGGGCCTTGGGTTTGGCGGGGCAGGCGTTGAAGCCGAGGTTGCCGCGGGCGGGGTCTTTTTCGGGCACGGCGCGGTATTCTTCGGGGGAGTCCTGGGGAACCTGGTTGCCGCCGCCGCCGGAGACGAAGTCGGCGTCCATCGCGACGATGTGGTCGTAGAGCGCCTTGGAGTTGCGCGTGAAGAACAAGACGTCGTCTTTAGTCGCCCCGGCGAGATTGACCTGGGGAAAGCCGTACTGGTAGTCAAAGGCGTTCACGCCCATGAACATCATGTCTTCGGCGTACTCTTTAAGTTCACTGGCGGGCGCCATGTGGTACCAGTTGTGGAAGTGGCGGGCCCAGTAGGCGATGCGGACGGACTTGACGGGTTTAACCTCGACCGTGCGCGGCGAGACCGAAAAGCCGTCCGCGCGGTAGTCGATGGAGGAGAGGAGTTTGCCGGCGCCGTAGTAGAGTGCGCGCACTCTGGCGCCTGTTACTTCGGCGCCGTCGGCGGAGACGACGACTCTGGCGTTTTCGCCGCCGAGGGAGGGGTCTACCCTGAACGAGACCTTGAAGAAGCCGTTGGTTTCGACCGGCCGGGAACGCTCGCTGACGCGTTTGGCGAAGGCGTGGGCGACGACGCGGTTCTCCGCCGGCAGGGAGGAGTCGTCGATTTCGAGGTGGGTGAAAGCGCCTTCGGCGGCGAGAGCCGTCAACGCGGCGAGCGCGGCGGCGAGCGTGGTTTTCTTCATGACTGACCTTCCTTCATTAGGCGGGTTTGCCGCGGCGGTGCGCGAGGTAGGTCGCGCCCACGGCGAAACGTTCGAAATACATCACGGCGGCGAGCAGCGGGTGGCGCAGCAGGCGGCGCCATTTGCCGCGTTCGGTGAACACGCCGAAGAAGCGGTAGGCGAGGCCGAACTGGCGGCGGCACGTTTCGTCGTCTTTCCACTTGCCGCGGTAGGCGGCGACGGACGCCGAATAGTACGCCTTTTTCTTCAGCAGTTTCGCGAGGCTCTGACGGGCCTCGTTGTGCAGGAGGAAACCGTCGGTGACCGCGGTTTTCGCGCCGGCGGCGAGCAGCCGGCGGTCAAGGTCCCAATCTTCGCAGGCGATGAGATTTTCGTCGTAGCCGCCGGTTTTTTCGAGCAGGTCGCGGCGCACCACCCTGAGCGCGTCGATGCAGGTTCCGTCGTAGAAAGACCGTTCGAAGTTCCGCGCCCTGACGCGGAGGCCGCCGCCGGAGCGCACTTCGCGCACGTACCAGCAGTCGGCGTCGTGCGCACGGCAGCGGCAGAGAATTTCACGGACGGTGGCTTCGGGCACGATCATGTCGGCGTCGACGAACATCACGTAGCCGCCGGTCGCCGCGCGCCAGCCGCGGTTGCGCTGTGCGCAGCGCTCCGGCCCCTGCAGCAGCACGTTGACGAGCTTGCCGGCGGCGATGTCGCGGGTGCGGTCGCCGGAAAAATTGTCCACGACGATTATTTCAAGGTCGGACCGAACCGTGGCGAACGCGTCGATGCAGGCGCCGATGTTCGCCTCTTCATTGCGGGTCGGTATCACCACTGACAGCGTCATCGGCCTTCACCTCTGGTTTTTCCACGGCGGGGGCGCTCTCCGCGGGATGGCTCGCCGCGGGTGGGCGCGGCGGGGTGAACCTGGTCGGATTCTTCGCCTGGAACTCCCACGCGAACGTCTTGTAGGCCTGGGCGCCCTTGGACCGCGGGTCCAGAAAGACGACCGGCACCCCCATCGAAGGCGCCTCCGACACCCTGACGTTGCGCGGGATCACCGTCTCGTACACCTTTTCGCCGAAATGGTTGCGCACTTCGTTCATCACGTCGGCGGTCAGTTTAGCGGTGGAGTTGACCATCGTGAAGACGATGCCGTTGAGTTCCAGCCCTGGATTGACGCTCTGGCGGATGCGTTCGATGGAGCCGGTGATGAGGGCGAGCCCGTCCATCGCCAGATACTCAGCCTGGATGGGTATGAGAACGCCGTCGGTGGCGACCAGCGCGGAAGTCATGACGATGCCCAGCGAGGGCGGGCAGTCGAGGATTATGTAGTCGAAGACGCCCGATTCCCTGACAGGGGCGAGGGCGGCGCGGATCATCTCCAGCCGGTCTTGGCGCGCGCCGAACTCCAGCTCGGCGCCGGCGAGGTCGACCTCCGAAGGGATGATGTTCAGATTGTCCCACTTGGTCGGCTGGATGACGTCGTCCACCGGTTTGACGCCGGCGAGCACGGGGTAGATTGAAACGCCGGCGGTTTTTTCGAGGCCGAGGGCGAGGGTGGTGTGGGCCTGGGGGTCGAGATCGACGACGAGCACGGTGCGGCGGCGGGCGGAGAGCGCCGCGGCAAGATTCACCACGGTCGTGGTTTTGCCCACGCCGCCCTTCTGATTGGCTATCGCTATCGTCTTGGTCTGCCTTGTCATGTCTTCATACCTTTCCGGACCGTGCGCCGTGTTTCAGAACAGTTTGCCGCTTCTCTGCAGATCGCTGATGTTGCCGCGGGCGCTGCGGTTGACTTCGCGCAGCCAGAGCTCCACGAGCGCGACGTCCCACGGGTCGTCGACGCACTGCACCACCGCGGCGAATCCGTCGTTCGCCGAGAGAACGTCGCTTTTCACGCGCTCGGAAACGACGGACAGCCGTTCGGTCAGGATCTGCTCGGAAAAATTGTCGCTTTTGAGGTGATAGCCGTACTGCAGAATGCGCAGGTTGGCTTCGTTCTCCTTGAGAAACTCGAGATAGGCCCGGGCCTCTTCGCCGAGCCCTTCGGTTTCGATCGGCGCGAACCGCGGCGTTATGACCCGCGGCTGGTGCGCCTCCAGACGGCCCTCCCTGACGCGCACCTTGCCGGGGTGGTCGTCGAGCTCCGAAATCAGGTGGTAGTTGACGAGCGTGTTGCCGAAGGTCTCGAGCCGGTGGCTTGGCTCAAGCAGGAACCTCGCGCTTTTCGCGGCGTACCATCTGTCGAAATCGGGGTTGCTGCTCATGTCTTCAGGCCGTTTTCAAACAAGAGTTCACTTAACCGCCCGGCCGCAGCATTTCTTGTATTTTCTGCCGCTGCCGCAGGGACACGGATCGTTGCGCCCGATTTTGGGCACCTCGCGTTTTTCGGGAGTTTCGCCCACGAATTCGCCGTCGGAGAACTTCCACCCTCCGTCTTCCCTCACGAACTGTGAGACCTCGTGGTGGTTGCAGAACTCGCCGTTCGCGGTGTAGAGCGCGCGGAACTCGACGACGCCGGTGTCGTCGCCTCCGCCGCCCTTCTCGGTGCGGATGATTTCGAGGCCGTGCCATTGGGCGGCCTTGCTCCACGCCTCGGTCTCGGATTCCTTGAACTCGGCCTGCACCGCGCGGGTGGAGCTCGTTTTAAGGAAAGCGATGTCGCCGGTTACGTACGACGAATACCGCGCTCGCATCAGCGCCTCGGCGGTGGGGGCCGGGGTTTCGCCGGCGATGATCGGCCCGCAGCACTCTCCGAAGCACTTGCCGGATTTACATGGACAGGATTCTTCGTTTTTCATGATGGTCTATGTATTCTACCATAATAATACCCACTATGAGAAGGGTGAAAATCACGAAGAGGGGTATGTCGCCGAGGCGCACGTACGGGGGCGTGGCGGCGCCTGGGGGGGCGG
>JAGCAM010000097.1 GCA_017652705.1 Kiritimatiellia bacterium
AAGCGCGGGCCGTAGCCGCCGCGCTGCCCGGCGCCGGGGTCGTGTTCGCCAGATATCTGAAACCTTTCGACACCGAACTGCTGAAGCGGCAGCGCATAGCCGGAATGAGCATCGTCTCGATTGAGAACGGTTCCGTCATGGGAGGATTCGGCGAGGCGATCGGGGCGGATTTGAAATTCGGCTGGCCGGATGTTTTCATCACGCACGGACCGGTCGCCGAACTGGAAAAGCGCTACGGGTTCGACACCGCGTCGATAATTTCAGCGATTGAAACGAAACTTGAAAGGAGGGGGCCGGGAGCCCGCTGATCCGGGCGGCCGGCATTTGCACATGGCTAAAATCCACGGAGTGGCGGGGGAATGGGCGAGGGTCAAGGGAACCGTCGCCGGCCTGTGGCCGCTTTTTCTCGGCGTGTACGCCGCGGGCGCGGCCACGGCACTGGCGGCGATCGCCCCGGCGTGGGGCGGTCCGCTGCTTGTCGCGGTGATGCTGTTCATCATCTGGCGGCTGATGGCCGGCATGCGGCGCATTGAAAGTTTCTTCAAGGGCGCCCGGGGCGAAGAAAAGGTTTCGGGCATTCTCGAAAACCTGCCCGACGCCTACCATGTCTTCAACGATTTCACCGTCGGCAACTACCACGTCGACCACGTCGTCGCCGGCCCCGGCGGCGTGTTCGCGATCGAAACGAAATTCTGGAACGGCAAAGTGACGGTGGAGGACGGGTACGTCCTGCTTGACGGCCGCCTGCCCGACCGCTCGCCGCTCGCGCAGGCGCTGCGCGAGGCGACGCTCGTACGCAACGCGCTCTCCGCCGCAGGCTGGTCGGGCGCGGTCACGCCGGTGCTCGTGTTCGCCTCCGACTCGTTCACCGCCCACCGGGCCAACGTCAAAGGCGTGGTGATCATCAATTCCAGCGAAATCAAAGCGAGTTTCGGAACCGACAGGGTCGTCGTGACGCCCGCCGAACTCGACCGTCTGGTCGGCATTATGGAAGGAAATTCATGAATAAAAAACACGCTCTGTCCGTCGCCTGTCTGGCGGCGTTCGCGGCTTCTGCCGCGGTGGAACCCCGCAACTATTACGGTAAAATCGCGGTACGGCTCGCCGACATGCTCCCGAAATACCATGTGCTGCAGCAGCCCCTCAACGACGAAATGTCGCAGCGGGCGTGGACGAATCTCGTGACGTTCTACGACTTCGACCACTCAGTGTTTCTCAAAAGCGATCTCGACCGTCTGTCCGCCCACCAGCTGACGCTGGACGACGAGATGCGCTCCGGAGACATCCGCTTCGGCTTCGACCTCTACAACCTCTACGTGCAGCGGCTCAAGGAGCGCATCGATTATGTGACCAACACGCTGGTCAAAACCGAGTGGGACTTCTCCCGGAAAGAAACCTACCGCATCCGCCGCAAAGACGCCCCCTGGCCGGCCACCGTTGAAGAGGCGCAGGAACACTGGCGCAAGCGCATAAAAAACGAAGTGCTGATGATGAAAGTCAACCACGACCTTGACAAGGCGACCAACAACCTCGACATCGCCGGCGACATCGTCAAGCGCTACCGCCAGTATGCCACCGTCTCGTCGGAACCGGACGAAGAGGCCGTTCTGCAGCACTGCCTGTCGGCGGTGTGCCGCGCCTACGACCCGCACACCGATTACCTTTCTCCCGCGTCGAAGGAGGACTTCGACATGGAGATGAACCTTTCGCTCTGCGGCGTCGGCGCGGTGCTTTCGATGGACGACGGCGCGCTTAAGATCGTGGAAATCATGCCGGGCGGGCCCATCGACGTAGACGGACGCATAAAGGAGGGCGACAAGATAGTCGGCGTGCAGCAGGGCGCCGGCGAGATGGAAAACGTCATGTGGCAGCCGATGAAAAAGACCATCAAGAAAATCCGCGGCGCGAAAGGCACCCGGGTTACCCTTGAAATAATCCCCAGGTCCGACCCGTCCGGCGCGACGAAAAAACGCATCGAACTCGTCCGCGACGAAATCAAGCTCGAAGACCAGGCCGCGACCGGTCACGTCGAACGAGTAACTTTCGAAAGCAAAGACCGCAAGCTGGGCTACGTCTATCTGCCGGGCTTCTACGGCACGATGGACAAGCGACCCTCCGACGAAGGTTTCCGCAGCTGCGCGATGGACGTCGCGAAATGCCTCGCCGATTTCAACGCCCAGGGCGCCGAAGGCCTGGTGCTGGATCTGCGCGGCGACGGCGGCGGTTCCCTGCGCGAGGCGGTGCTGCTTTCGGCGCTGTTCGTGCAGTCCGGACCGGTGGTGCAGATACGCGATCTGCGGCAGGTCGGCTGCCTGCCGATACCGCCCGGCAACCCCGTCGCCTTTAAAAAACCGATGGTGGTGCTGATCGACCGAGCGAGCGCGTCCGCCTCCGAAATCGTCGCCGGTCATCTTCAGGACACCGGCCGCGCCATCATTCTCGGCGACGTGCGCACCCACGGTAAAGGCACGGTGCAGACCGTGCTCGGACTCGGTCCCGAAAAATACGGTTCGATGAAGATAACCACGGCGCGGTTCTACCGCATCGACGGACGGTCCACTCAGCTTGACGGCGTTTCCGCCGACATCCATCTGCCGTCGCTGCTCGACTCCCTCGACGTGGGCGAGGACAAGCTGACCTACGCCCTGCCGTTCAGCAGGATCAATCCGGCCGACTACCGCCTGTCCTGGAACCTCAACAAGTACGTGAACGCCCTGAGCGCGCGTTCGGCGATCCGCACCGGCGCCGACGAGCGATTCAAAAAGCACCTGGAAAACGTAAGGGGCATGAAAGAAATCAGCGACCGAGAGGAAGTGTCGCTTGAATATGAAACGCGCAAGGCTCAGATGAAAGCCGACCGCGAACTGCGAGAACTCGACGACGAAGAAGACGGAGATGGCGACGGCAAGGCGAAGGCGAAAGACAAGAACCGCCGCCGCAAGCGCAACGAGCCGCGGGAGGACGACGTGGTTCTGCAGGAAGCCTACCGTGTCTTGGCCGATCTAATCCGCATGGTCGAGCAGGATCAGACGAACGACAAGGAAATGCCAGAACTGAAGGGCTGGTGGTTCTGATGAAAGTGCGGTTCGTTAAAATGCACGGAGCCGGCAACGACTTCGTCATGATCGACGACCGCGACGGAAAGTTACTCGCATCATCCGGCCGTCTGGCCGCTATCGCCAACCGCCCTGACGGCATCGGTTGCGAAGGGGTGATTCTGCTGCGCCGTTCGACCGCGGCCGATTTCGCCATGTTTTTTTTCAACCCCGACGGTTCCGAAGCCGACATGTGCGGCAACGGAGCGCGCTGCGTGGCCGCGTTTGCGAAGGCGGTGGGCGCGGTGCGGGGCGACGCCATGCGCTTTGAAACCCGCGCCGGCTCCGTCGCGGCGCGGGTGCTGGATTCCGGCGCTGTTGAAATCGCGCTGCCGCCGCCCAAAGACCTCCGCGGCGATTTCGTCAACACCGGAGTGCCGCATAAAATCGTCCCCGTCGGCGACCTTGCCGCGGTGGATGTCGCTGAAGAAGGCCGGCGGGTGCGCTTCTCGGCCGAATTCGGCCCCGGTGGCGCGAATGTCGACTTCGTGAGGTTTCACCCGCCGGACGCACTTGACATCCGCACCTACGAGCGCGGGGTCGAGGCCGAAACCTTCGCCTGCGGCACAGGTGCAGTGGCCGCCGCCGTGGTCGGTGTCGCGAGCCACGGACTCAGGTTTCCCGTGTCGGTGCGCACGGCGCGCGGCGACATTCTCGCCGTTGACGGCCGCCGCGAAGGGGCAACTTTCGTTTCGATAACCCTCACCGGGCCGGTGCGCACCGTGTTCAGCGGCGAAATCGAAGTGGAGGGCTGAATCTTATACTTGTCTAATTTCGGAAATAATCATATAATAGCGAACATGAGTACTTATTTACTGATAGTCGTCGGCGCGGTTCTGGTGAACAACTTCGTTCTCAGCCGCTTTCTCGGTTGTTGTCCGTTTCTCGGCGTCTCCAAGAAGACCGAGACCGCGCTCGGGATGTCCGGTGCCGTCGTCTTCGTGATGACGGTCGCCGCGGCGGTGACCTGGTGCCTGGATCACTGGTTGCTGAAGCCGAACAATCTCGGATACATCCACACGCTCGCGTTCATTCTGGTAATCGCCTCGCTGGTGCAGTTCATCGACATCGCGATGAAGCGCTTTCTGCCGCCGTTGCACGCCGCGCTCGGCATTTTTCTGCCGCTCATCACGACGAATTGCGCGGTGCTCGGCGCGGCGGAAATCAACTGCAAGCAGGGGGCGGGCTTTTTCGAATCGGTCTTCTTCGCGTTCGCTGCCGCGATCGGCTTCGGGTTTGCGCTCGTCATCTTCTCCGGCATCCGCGAGAAGCTCGCGCACGCCGACCCGCCGCGGTGCTTCCGCGGCATCGCGGTGGCGCTCGTGACGGCGGGGCTGCTGGCGCTTGCGTTCATGGGTTTCTCAGGCCTCGACAAAGGGCTGGAAAGGGCTTTGCAATGACAACGGCGATATTGATCATTGCCGGCGTGGGCCTGGCGGCGGCGGTTGTGCTTGCAATCGCCGACCGGTATCTCTGCGTGAAGGAGGATTCCCGGATCGGCATGGTGACGGCGGCGCTTCCCGGAGCTAATTGCGGCGGTTGCGGTTTCGCGGGGTGCGACGGGTACGCCCGCGCACTCGTCGCCGGCACCGCGCCGAATGGAGCCTGTGCGGCCGGGGGTGCCGCCTGCGCCGCCGAAATCGCCAGAATTCTCGGCGTCGAGGCGACGGCGACCGAGAAGCGCGTGGCGCTCGTCAAGTGCTGCGGCACGCGCTCGGAGGCGATCCGCGTTGGCGACTACAACGGCATCTGCGACTGCGGCGTGGCGGCGATGACGGCGGGCGGCGACAAGGGCTGCACCTACGGCTGCCTCGGCTACGGCGCGTGCGCGAACGTCTGCCCGAAGCACGCGATCTCGGTCGTCGACGGGCTCGCCAAGGTCGACAAGCGGCTTTGCATCGGCTGCGGCAAGTGCGTGACAGCGTGCCCGAAGCACATCATCGAGCTCGTGCCGGCGTCCGCGACGATCCACGTCCTCTGCGCGAACCCCGACAAGGGGCCGAGCGTCCGCAAGGTCTGCGGCGTCGGCTGCATGGGCTGCCACCTCTGCGAGAAGAACTCGGGCGGCAAGGAGGCGAACCACTTCACGTTCCAGGGCTTCCTCGCGAAGGTCAACTACGAGAATCCGCCTACTGACGAGCAGATCGTCGCGAAGTGCCCAGCGAAATGCATGAGCGTCGACCCACACTTCGAAACGGGGAACTGATCATGATGATGAAACGCATTGCCCTCACGGTTTTCCTGCTGGCGTCGGCCGGCGTACTGGCGGACGGCGCCTGGGACGTGAGTGTCGCCGATTTTCCGCGGCAGACCGGGGAGACCGGCGATTCGGCGCGCATCATGCGGGCGGTCGAGGCGGCGGGGAGGGGTGGTGTCGTCTGGTTCCCGCGCGGCGAGTACGCGATCGACGCGATGCTGAGCGTCACGAACTTCGCGTCGCTGCAGCTGCATCCGTTCGCGCACCTGAAGGCGGTCAAGCCCCTGCCGTTCTTGCTCACCTACAACTCGCGCGAGAATGGGATCTCGCGACCGGGCGCGCTCAACCTCTTCATCCGGGGCGGTGACTTCGACGGCGCGGGGCTCGCGAGCTGCGTGCACGTCAAGTGGCGCCACCACTTCACGCTGTCGGACGCGACGTTCCGCAACGGACTCAAGGTGGGGCTGCAGTTCGGCGACGAGGGGCAGACCCCGGGCTGCGAGATGATCGTCAACAACATCTACTGCATCTGCGACCGTCCGGGCATGGCGGGCAACGTCGGCTTCCTGACGTACATCGGTGACTCGCACTTCACCGACATGATCGTCGTCGACTACACGGTCGGCATCCGCGACGCGCGCTGGTCGAACCGCTACACGCGCTGCCACGTCTGGGGCGGACCGGTGAAGAAGGCGGGCACGGACGAGCCCGAGTACCTGCCGAACTCGATCGCCTTCGACCTGCAGGGCGAGGACGCGGTGCTCGACGACTGCTACGCCGATACGGCGATGATCGGCTACAACGTCGGCGCCAGCTCGCGGCTGTTCAACTGCGCCTACTTCAACAACTGGACCTTCAGGATGGACAATCCGACGGTGATCCGCCACGAGCGCGGCTCGCTGATCGTGACGGGCGCGCGGTTCTCGAAGAACTCGCCGAACGCGACG
This sequence comes from Kiritimatiellia bacterium, assembly GCA_017652705.1. GTDB lineage: Bacteria > Verrucomicrobiota > Kiritimatiellia > RFP12 > UBA1067 > UBA1067. The sequence continues at coordinate 6,240 of JAGCAM010000097.1, forward strand.
CTCTACAGCCGCGGCAAGGACGCGGGACGGCTCTTCTGGCATGACAACCAGCCGTTCAATTTCAACGCGGCCGACATGAAGGAGCTTAACGACGAACTGAAGAAATGCGGAGAGGCCGACACCGCCGCGAAAAACGAAGCGAAGCTTGCGGGCTGAAATGGGAAGAAGATGAAGACGGCTAAAAGCGCTTTCAAGTTCAAGGGCGGTGTCCATCCCGACTGCAACAAGGAGCTCGCGCGGGACAAGGCGATCGTGCGCCTGTTCGTGACGGCTTGCGTCTTGCCGCTGGCGTCGGCGTTCGCCGGGTTCCGGATGGACCGATCGGTAATGTCTGATGCCTACTGGCAGGTCTGGAACGACGCCGAACAGGCGCGGATTGACACCGACATCGAGGCGAACCGCAAGGCTGACGCCTCGGTCGGAATCGCGGCACCCGATGGGATGGAGGTGCGGGTCGAGCAGCTTTCGCACGCATTTCGCTTCGGCGCCCACGCCTTCGCCGTCGGACGCTTGCCGACGCAGGAGGCCAATCGTCGCTACGAGGAGTGCTTTTCGCGGCTCTTCAACCAGGCGACGATCGCGTTCTACTGGCGAGGGTTCGAGACGGCCCCTGGCGACTGCCATTTCCACACGCGCGCGGGCGACCTTGAGTCCGCGTTCACTTCCGGCGAACGCGACCGGATGGACCCGCACTCGCGTTATCTCAGTTCGCCTGTGCGCTCGACGGATCAGTTCATCGAGTTCGCCAAGCACCACGGCATGGTCATCCACGGGCATCCTCTCGTCTGGGGTAGTGAGGAATGGATGATTCCGTTCTGGCTCTATGAGCAGTACTGTCCGGAATCTGAAAAGGTGTTTCTGCGGTTGCCGCGGAAGGATCCGCGCACGATTACGCGGCTTTACGGAGAGAAGGACTGGGTCGAGGCCTGGAAGAAACGGATCCGCGAGCTGTATGCGCAGTATTCGGAGGAGGAGATCGCCGCCCGATGCCCGACGTACATCGTCAACATGAAGCGACTGTACGCGAAGCGGATCGCGGAGATACTCGACTACTGCGGTGATCGGGTGGACAGCTGGGATGTCGTCAACGAGTCGGTCAACGACTGGCGACTGCATGAGACCTGCCGGAGCGGCAAGCCGGTCACGAAGAGCCACTACGGGCTTTTGCCGCCGGACTACACGCTCGAGTCGTTCCTAACGGCGGCGAAGCATGTTTCCGCAGTGCCGAAACTGGCGATCAACGACAACCAGAATCACGAGGAGTACCGCAGGCAGATCGACGATCTTGTCGCGCACGGGGCGCGGATCGACATGGTCGGCTGGCAGTTCCACATCTTCAGGGACGCGGACTTCGACAGGATCGTCGCGGGCGAGAAGATCGGCTGGCCGTTTTGCTCGACGCCGGAGGACTTCCGCAAGATCTTCGGGACGTTGGGCGGAAGCGGACGTCCTGTCAGCATTTCGGAGATCACGCTCCCCTCGCCGGGTCGCACGGAGAAGTCGATGATGCAGCAGGCGATCGTGGCGCGGAACTACTATCGGCTCTGGTTCTCCCAGCCGAGCTGCTGCGGCATCACCTGGTGGCATACGCTGGACGGCGCGAACAAGTCGGGTGGCATTGAGAACGGCACGGCGGGGCTGATGGACGCGGGGGCGAACCCCAAGCCGTCTTACTGGGCGCTAGATGACCTGATCAACCGCCAGTGGCGGACGCGGCAGACCGCTGTCGCCATGAATGGGAAGATCACGTTCCGTGGTTTCCGCGGCCGCTACCGGCTGAGCTGGACGGATCCGAATGGGAAGTCCGCGGAGAAGTTTTTTGAGTTGAGGTAAATGCTGCAGGACGGTGGACTATGAAAACAGTCAAAAGTACATTCAAGTTCAAGGGCGGGGTCCATCCCGACTACAACAAGGAGCTCGCGCGGGACAAGGCGATCGTCCAGATGCCGTGTCCCGCGGAGCTCGTCATCTCGATGAGCCAGCATCTTGGCGCGCCGGCGAAGTGCATTGCCAAGGCAGGCGACTATGTGGTGAAGGGACAGCTCATTGGCGAGAAGAACGGGTTTATCTCCGTCCCCGTCTATGCGAGCGCGAACGGGCTCGTGAAGGCGGTCGAGCCGCGTCTTGGCGCGGCCGGCGGCAAGGCGCCCGCGGTGATATTGGACACAACCGCGCTTCAACCCTCAACCCTCAACCCTCTCGCCGCTTGATTGGAAATCTGCGACCAAGGAAGACCTCTTGAAGCGCATTGAAGCGGCGGGAGTGTGCGGCATGGGCGGCGCGGGGTTCCCGACTGCGGTGAAGCTGAATCCGCCGCCGAACAAGCGCTGCGAGTACCTGATTCTGAACGGTGCGGAGTGCGAGCCATACCTGTCGGCGGACTGTCGGCTCATGATGGAGCGGGCGGACCGCATCCGCGTCGGCGTCGAGATCATGCGCAAGGTGCTGGGCGGTCCGGCGGTCCGCATCGCGATCGAGGCGAACAAGCCCGAGGCGATCGCGTCGATGGAGAAGGCGTTCGCGGACATCGAGGGCAACGTCGAGATCGTGGTCCTGCCGGTCCTCTATCCGCAGGGCAGCGAGAAGCACCAGATCTACGCGACGGTCGGACGGATCGTCCCCGAGCCGCCGGCCCTGCCGATCGACGTCGGCTGCGTGGTCGAGAACGTCGGCACGGTCGCGGCGATCGCGAACGCGGTCGAGCGCGGCGAGATCCTGCTGTCGCGCGTGACGACGGTTTCCGGTGACGCCGTTGTGGAGCCGAAGAACATCGAGGCTCCGCTCGGAACGAAGTACGCCGATCTCGTTGCGTTCTGCGGCGGTGAGAAGGAGCCGCCGGCGAAGGTCATCTCCGGCGGCACGATGATGGGCTTCGCCGTCTCCACCATGGAGATCGGCACCACGCGCACGACCTCGGGCCTGCTGCTGCTCTCGAAGCGACGCGTTTTCCAGTACGGGTCGGGCCCGTGCATAAACTGCGGGCGGTGCGTGAGGGCGTGTCCGATGAATCTCAATCCGGCGGAGATATCGAAGGCCGTGGAGGCGGACGACATCAAGTCCGCCGAAGAAGAATACCATGTGATGGACTGCATCGAATGCGGCGCGTGCAGTTTCGGCTGCCCGGAGTACCGCACGATCACCCAGATGTGCCGCCGCGCCAAGGCGTCCATCCGCGCGCGCATGGCCGCCGAGCGCGCCAAGGCCGCAGCGGCGAAGGCGAAGGAAGACGCCGCTAAGCAGGCTGCCGCGGTTCCGAAGGAGGCGAAGTGACATGAAACCGAAAGACACGGCTGAACATTTCATTCTGAGTTCTTCTCCGCACACGCACGCGAACGTGACCGTGCGGCGGCTGATGCTCGACGTCATCATCGCCCTCCTGCCGACGACGGCGATGGGCATCTGGTTCTTCGGCTGGCCGGCGGTGTGGACGATCGCGACATGCGTCTCGACATGCATCGTGACGGAGGCGCTCTGCCGCCTCGCGATGAAGCGCGAAAACACGGTCGGCGACCTCTCCGCGGTCGTCACCGGGCTTCTTCTCGCCCTGAACCTGCCGGCCGGAATTCCGCTCTGGATGGCCGTCGTCGGCTCGGTGTTCGCGATCGGCGTCGCCAAGCAGGTGTTCGGCGGGCTCGGCATGAACCCGTTCAACCCGGCGCTTGCCGCGCGCGCGTTCATGCTCATCAGCTTCACGGGTCCGATGACCACCTGGCTCAAACCCCATTGGTGGCGGACGCCCGCCGCCGCGACCACCGCGACGCCGCTTGCGACGATGAAGACGTATTTCACCGCGGAGGCCACGGCTTGCGCATCCCCCCACGGTCTCTTCAATAACGCGATCACCGACATGCCAGCTTCGCTTTGGGACATGCTGATCGGCAACATCCCGGGCTGCATAGGCGAGGTGTCGGCGCTGGCCCTCGCGATCGGCGCGGCTTATCTGCTCTTCCGCAAAGTGATAACCTGGCACATCCCGGTCATGTTTCTCGCCACCGTCTTTATTTATTCCCTCTTCGCCGGCGGCGCCCCGGCGATGACGCAGGTTCTCGCCGGCGGCGTCATGATCGGCGCGTGCTTCATGGCGACCGACTACGTGACCTCGCCGACGACGGCGAAAGGCAAACTCGTCTTCGGCTTCGGGTGCGGTCTCCTCTGCATGCTGATCCGTCAGTTCGGCGGCTACCCCGAAGGCTGCAGCTTCGCGATTCTCATCATGAACGCCGTCTGTCCGCTCATTAACCGCTGGACGCAGCCTAAACCATTCGGGGCGAACCGTTCGAAAGGAAAAAGCAAATGAAGAAATTTCTCTCTCTTGTGGTGAGTTTGTCCGTCATCAGCGGCGTCTGCGCGGCGGTGCTCGCGTATGTTGACACTTTCACCAAAGACCGTATAGCCGCCACCAAGCTTGAAAACAAACTGAAGGCCGCCCGCGCGGTGATGCCGGGAGGCGTCGCCGAGGTCGTTCCGGTGGCCTGGGCCGACAAGGAAAAGAAAGACCCCGTCGATTTCGCCGGGAAGGGGGCGGACGGCAAAACGCTGGGCTATGCCGTGACCGCCGGCGATTCCGGGGGCTACGGCGGCGATATCGAGCTGATGGTCGGTTTCAAGGCCGACAGAAAAACGGTTGTCTGCTACAAGACCCTGGCGGCGACAGAGACGCCGGGTCTCGGCATGAAACTTAAGACGCCCGAATTCTCCAGACAGTTCGCCGGCAGGGACGGTTCATCGCTCAAAGTGAGGCAGGACGGCGGCGAAATCGAAGCCATCACTTCAGCGACAATCACCAGCCGCGCCGTCTGCCGCGCCGTTGAAGCGGCGCAGAAAAAACTGCAGGCGCTGAAATAACGTGACGGACGGGGCTCACCGCCGATGGCGAAAAGCGCATTCTCCGTAAATTTCGAATATTTCGCGCTCAGATCTCTATGCGCCGTCGTTAACGCCATACCCTATCCGGTCGCCGCGGCTATAGCCCGTGGCGCCGGCTGGTCGCTTTTTCACGTTTTTCGCTTCAAGCGCCGCCGCACGCTTTGGCGCATCCAGTCGGTTTTCCCCGGCAAGACCCGCCGCGAGGCCGCCGCGGTCGCGGTGCGTTCCGCCCAGAATCTTCTGCTCACCGCGGTTGAAATGATGCGCGCCCCCCGCCTCGACCGCGCGTGGATGGACCGCCATGTCAAGGACGGTCTCCTTTACAAGGAAAAACTGCAGACGTACGTTGACGAAGGCAGGGGCGTTGTCATCATGGTCCCGCACAGCGGCAACTGGTACATGGCCGCCTGGTCGATGGCGCGTTACGGACTGAAACTCTTCGCATTGGCGGCGCGCCAGCGCAATCCGAGACTGAACGAATGGATGAGCCGGCAGTACGGCGACGTCGAAGTGCTGGACCGCGACAGCCGCGGCACCATCGCGCGGATTCTGGAAAAACTCGCCGCCGGCGGCGCCTTTGCGATTCTCCCCGATCTGCGAGTGCGCGAAAAAGACGTGGAAGCCGAATTCTTCGGCGGCAAGGCGAACGTTTCCCGTTCCGGCGCCGCATTTGCCGTCAAATGCGGCTGTCCGATCGTGGTGGCGGTCATGACGCGGCAAAACGGCATACACGTCTTCAACCATATCGCCACTCTGAGACCCGATCCGTCCGCTCCCGACAAAAAGGAGGAGGCCCGGCGTCTCACCCGCGAAGCGCTCAAACTCCTTTCCGACGAAATCATGAAAAATCCCGGCGACTGGTTCTGGTACAATAAACGCTGGATACTTGAACCGGTCTGACCGCCGTTCACTCCGCCGCCGAGAAGGCGGTTGTCTCGTTCATCCTGACCGTCTCCGCCGCGAACCCGAGATTGCAGACGCGCCGCATCGTCTCCGGTTCGTGGCACACCATGCCGATCGGCAGCGGCTCCTCCGGCCGTATGACCACCGCCGCGCTCCAGCACCAGTCCCGTCATTTCCGCACCGCGGATCCTCGCCGGCTGTTGTCGTCCGTTTAAATAGTATGTCAAAATTCCGTGTTTCCCGCACTGGCGCGTTGTTTTCACGCGCATAGTCCAAAAAACTGGGGAGCCTCCAAAAATTTGCACCCCCCTTGCAACATTACGAGGTTTTATGGTATACTATGCAAGTTTCGTCTCTAAAGAGGCCGCTCTAGCTCAGTTGGTAGAGCACATCCTTGGTAAGGATGAGGTCGTCGGTTCGATTCCGATGGGCGGCTCCACCTTTATTGGCGGGACAGAAGGCAAAAACAACTCACAGGAGTACTAGAAATGGCAAAGGAAACATTCGACCGCGGCGGAAAGCCGCACGTGAACGTCGGCACGATCGGCCATGTCGACCACGGTAAGACCACACTCACGGCCGCCATTA
>JAGCAM010000011.1 GCA_017652705.1 Kiritimatiellia bacterium
GACATGATCCGCGAAGACCGCAAGAACGGCGTCAAGCCGCGCTTCGACTTCATCGAGGTCATGGCGTGCCGCGGCGGCTGCATCGGCGGCGGCGGCCAGCCCTGCCTCGCGACGGACGCGGTCCGCGCGCAGCGCACGGCGGGTCTCTCCACCGATGACGAGCGGTCGGTGATGCGCATGTCGCACCTCAACCCCGAAGTCCAGGCGCTGTACAAGGACTATCTGGGGCAGCCCGGCTCCGGCACGGCGGAGCGCATTCTGCATACGCACTACCACAAGCGCGAAACCTACAAGTTCGCCGGCAACGGCTGAGCGAGGGCGGTGCGCGGCGGCCGGCGACGGCCGCCGCGTTCCGCATCCGGGCGATGCAGCGCCGCGTAGTCAACGGAGTTGAAGCGGAGGTCGCCGAGACTTTTTTCGAGCGTGCGAAGGGGTTGATCGGGCGCAGGGGGCTCGGCCGAGGCCGCGGGCTGCTGATACCGCGCTGCAACTGCATCCACACGCTGTTCATGCGCTTCCCGATCGACGCGGTTTTCCTTGACCGCGGGGGTGGCGTGGTCAAGACGGTCAGGAACATCCGGCCGTGGCGGTTCTGGGTGTGGGGCGGCTGGCGGGCGTCGTCCGTACTGGAAACCGAGGCGGAAACTTTGCTATAATACACCGCATCATGTCAGATAACGTCAGAGTCCGCTTCGCCCCGTCGCCGACGGGCAAGGTTCACATCGGCAACATCCGCGCCGCCATCTACAACTGGCTTTTCGCCCGCCACACCGGCGGGAAGTTTCTTCTGCGCGTCGAAGACACCGATCTCGAACGTTCCACGCCCGAGGCGATACGGACGCTGCTGGACTGCATGGAGTGGCTCGGCCTCGGCTGGGACGAAGAGGTTTTCTACCAGACGAAGAACGTCGCCCGGCACATGGAGTGCGTGGAGCGGCTGATCGCCTCCGGCGACGCGTACCGCTGCGAGAAAACGTCGCGGGACGGCAAGACCGGCACGGTCGTCATGTTCAGGATGCCGAAAGAGGGCGTGATCGAGTACGACGACATCGTGAAGGGCCGCATGGCGAAGAAGGCGGAGGACGTCGGCGACTTCGCCATAGTGCGGTCGGACGGTTCGCCGATATTCCACATCGCGAACGTGGTGGACGACATCGACCAGGGCGTGACGCACATCATCCGCGGCGACGACCACGTCGAAAACACGTTCAAACACATCTGCATGTTCAAGGCGCTGGGGGCGCCGCCGCCCAGATACGCGCATCTGTCGATGATCGTCAACCAGGCGGGCAAGCCCTATTCGAAGCGCGACGGCGCGGCGTTCGTCGGGGAGTTCCGCGACGCGGGGTATCTGCCGGAGGCGCTGTTCAACTATCTGCTCCTGCTGGGGTGGAACCCCGGCGACGACCGGGAGGTTCTGCCGCGGGACGAGGCGGCGCGGCTTTTCGATCTGACGAAGGTGCACGTGGCGGCGGCGAAGTTCGATTTGAAGAAGCTGCAGTGGATGAACGGCGAATACATCAAGCGCATGCCCCGCGGCGAGTTCAAGCGCGAGATGACGGAGCGGCTGAAGGAGGGCGGTCTCGCGGTGCCGGAAGGGTTCGACCTCGACGGGCTCTGCGACCAGATGCAGATACGCACGAAGTTTCTCGGCGACATGCCGGGCAACGTCGACTACTTCTTCAGGGAAGACTACTCCTTCGACGGCAAGGCGGTCGGCAAGCGCCTGGCGAAGCCGGGGGTCGGGGCGACGCTGCTCGATCTCGCCGGGCGCTTCGAGGCGCTGGGCGAGTGGAAGGCGGCGGCGCTCGAAGAAACCGTGAAGAGCCTTTCGCATGGCGCCGGAATGGGCCCGTGGGTGCACCCGGTGCGGGTGGCCGTTTCAGGCAGGATGGAAGGACCGGGGCTGTTCGAGATGCTGGAGCTGCTCGGCAGGGAGCGCACGCTGGCGCGGATGAGGTCGGCGGCGGCGAAGTACTGTCCGTGACCGGTCCGCGGCGCGCAGCGACGGCAAAGCTACGAGATTCAAAAGAAATACCGGAGGAAAATGAAAACCGACCAACTGACAGTTACGACGTTTGCGGTGGTGTTCGCCGCCGCCGCGTTCGCCGGCGGCAAAGACGCCGACAAGGAACTGAGTTTCAAGCTGTATTTCGCGCCGAAAACCGCGACGGCGCCGAAGCTCGACGGCAAACTCGACGATCCCTGCTGGAAAAACGTCGAACCGATCACGGACTACGGCCCGTGCACGCTCGGCCAGAGCGACAGAAACCGCATCCCGCGCACCGAAGTGCGGCTGCTGTGGGACGACAAGTACCTCTACGTCGCGGCCAAGTGTTTCGAAGACACGCCGGAAAACATGGCGAGTTTTCTGCACATCGTCAACGACCGCAAGCGGGCGTTCCACTTCCGCGACTGCATCGAAATGCACATCGACGGCAACAACGACGAGCACACGAAATTCCAGTGCTGGCTGCTGGCGAACAAGGAGAAATACATCTACTGGTGCTGGGACCGCGGCTGGGGCCTGCTCACCGACAGCAGCTACGGGTTGAACGCCGACTGGGAGATGTCGCATTCAACCGGCATGGAGGACGGCATGGACTACTGGGCGGTGGAGGCGCGCTACGCGCTCGCCCACTTCGAACTCCAGCCGCGGCCGGGCTACATCTTCGGGCTCGAGCCGGCCAGATTCCGCTACAGCAAGACGATTTACGACCGGTTCGACGGGTCGGTAAGGAGCAAAAATTCGGGCCAGTGGCTCGCCTGGGGGTCGCAGGGCGGCAACCACCACAACCCCGACGGCTACGGCAAGGTCATCTTCGTCGAAAAGATGCCCAAAAACGTGGCGGAAGGCCTGAAACTCGCCTATCCGGATCTTGAAAAACGCAGAATCCTCGTGCAGACCGGCAAGGAATACGCGGTCTTCGACCACGGCAGGGAGTCCACCCTGACCTACGCCGCCAAGGCGAAGGAACTGATCGAAGGGACCGGCCGGCTGGCGGCCAGATACCGCGCGTTCGCGGCGGAAGTCTCCAACGTCGTCTGGCGGGCGAACCCCGGGGATATGCGCAACTCCGAGAAAATTCTGGCCGCCTTCGAAGCGGCGAAGACGAATCTCGCCGCCGCTTCGGCGGTGGACATCGCGATGATCGGCGACCTTGAGAAGAAGACCGGTTCGTGGAAGGTCAGTCTTGATGACGCGTACTGGAAACTCGTGCGCAACGCGATGATGGTTGAAGGGCGCACGAGAGTGCCCGTTTCGCTGAAACCGGCGGCGGACGCCCCGGCGCTCGGCTCGGAGTTCGCGGACTGCACGTTCAAGCCGGAGGAGCGCCGGCATGGCGGGGTGCCCTGGGCCAAACCTCTCGCCGCCGGCCGCCGCAAGGTGTTCATCACCGTGAACTCCCAGGGCGGCATCGACGCATGGCAGCTCGCCAAACGCATGGACGTCGACGCGGTCATATTTCAGTCCACCGGCGGGCACGGCGCGGTCGGCGTGAGCGGCGACTATTTCAACGAGGGGCTCTGGTACGTGCCCAAAAAACGGCAGGAGCTGGAAAGGGCGCTGAAGGAAAAAGGCCCGTTCGACTGGTACGTGTTCATCGGCACCGGAATCGAAACCTGGCCGGCGGAACTTCAGTGCTGGTTGCTTGAACGGATGCTCGAAGGGGCTGATGTGTTCGAGAAGAACCCCATGCGCAGGTCGCTGTTCGCCGCCTCGCTGAAGACGCGGCCCGAGATCTCGGCCGGCGTTCCGCTCGGCTTCACCAGACTCGTGCGCAACCCCGAAGGCGGCAGTTTCGACAGCATCGTCGAACAAGTGAAGCTCGCCAGTTCGCCGCTGCAGGTCGCCGCGTTCGGCAAGGGCGCGTACGGCAGGCTCACGACCGATTCGACCGGCGGCTACGTGCACTGCGCGCACGGCGCCCCGGCGTGGCGGACCACGCCGGAAAACGTCTTTCAGGATGAATACGGCTTCGCGTATCTCGCGCGCGGCATCATGGAGGCGTTCGGCCTGCGCGGCGAAAACCGGTTGATCGACGTCGGCGACGGGCTCAGGGAAGTCGCCGCCGACGCGGCGGCGACGGTGCCGCTCCGCGTGGCGGGGCCGGCCGACTGGAGCGCTGAAATCGGCTGGACGGTGCGCCGCACCGACGGCGCGGTCGTCGCCGAAAGGAAGAAGACGTTTTCGATACCAGCCGGCACCAACCACGTTTCGCTCGCGGTCGGGCCGCTCGCCGCCGGCGAATACTACGTGGACGCGCGGTTGCTTTCGTCGGGCGGCGGCATCCTCGATTTCGCCTCCGGCCGGGTGGTGGCCGCGAACCGCGCGCCCTTCGTGAAATGCGGCTGTTCGCCGAACTGCAGCGAAATTCTGCCGACCCCGGAAATCAAGGAATTCAAACTCGCGGCGAAAACTCTGATGCGCGCCGGGGAGCCGGTCTCGGCGACGGTGAAAGTCGCGCCCGCGGCGGCCGGTCTCGAAGTCCGCGCCGAAATACGCGACGTCCGCAACCGGGTGATCGTGCGGAAGGATTTTCCGGTGGACGCCGCCTCCGGAATCGCGTCGGTTTCTCTTGAAAACGCGCCCGAGTACGACTGGAGCCACGCCAATCTCGACGTGACGCTTTTCTCCGGCCCGAGAATCCTCGGCAAAGAAACCCGGGCCTTCTACCGCCACCGGGGCGACGTCTCCGATTTCATGGTGTTCACCAGCAACCCCGGCCCCGGGGGGCTCAACGGAGACATCCGGCTGTCGTATCTCCAGAACAACGGCATCGATCTGCTGCAGCGCGATTATTCGGCCGATTTTCTCTGGCGGGGCGGCGACGCGGTGATCCGCGACCGCATACCGGGCGGCGTGCCCGACAAGGGCGGGGCGCTCTCCAACCCGTGGTGGCTGAAACACCTGAAAACGCGCTACGGCGCCCATGCGCGCGACCTCAAGGCGGTGAACGGGCGCTGGATATCGCTCGGCGACGATTCCGGCGAGCCGCATGATTTTCCGCGGAACATCCCCGACTGGGTGCCATGCTGGGTGGGCAGACAGATTGAAAAATGCCGTCAGGAATCATTGCGGTGGAAGGCGCGCGGCGCGAAGCGCCCGGTCTACGAGGCGACCACCCAGTGGTGGCGCGACCACGGCAACAAGACCAGGTGGGGCGACGATTCCTTCAGCTACTGGGGCTTCGAACACCCGGTCAAGGGCGAGGCCTTGAAATTCATGGCGGCGACGACCGATCCGAAGGACATAAAGGAGATCGTCGAATGCTTCCGCGAGGTGTACGGCACGGTGGAGAAATTCAACCGGGCGGCGAACGCGAAGATCACGAAGTGGGAGGACGTCGACCACGATCTGCTCGCCTCGCTCACGTTCGACCCTTCGCCGGAGTACGTCAACTTCCTCTTCTGGCTGCGCGAACGCTACGGCGGCGACGTCGCGAAGCTGAACGCCGCGTGGAAGACGGAGGTGCGCGATTTTCTGGAGATTCCGCGGGAGCTCATCGACGAGAAGCAGCTTGACGGCGTGTACGCGCCGTCCATCGACATGCAGACGTTCCTCGAGGACGCCTTCGTCAACCAGTGCAAGGCGATCGCCGACGGCATCCACGGGGTCGACCCGACCATCGGCCTCGGGTTCGGCGCTTCCACGCTCGGCAACACGTTCTGCCCGGCGAGCAAGCATCTTGATTCGGTCTGCCCCTACGCCGGCAGCATGGACATCGAGATGATGCGCGGCCAGAAACACCGGTTCATCGGCGAGTGCATCGGCATATACGGCGGGCGCAACGTGCCCGCGCCGTTGCGCCGCAGCCAGGTGTGGCACGGGCTGCTCACCGGCTGCAATTTCGGCTGGTTCTGGGACGCTTGCTTCAACTACGGCGACGCCTCGGTCGATGAAAGGCGCTACGGCGCGATGCTTGAAACCTACCTTGAAATCAAGCGCGGCCCGGCGTCGCTCTGCCTGCGCTCGAAACGCGACAACTACGGCATCCGCATACTCGTGTCGCGCGATTCCGCGCACATGAACCCGCTGGTGGCGGAGATGGGCGCGCACCACGCGGATGGCTTCGCCAGACTCGTCGAATCGCTCGGACTGCAGTACGATTCGATCACCCAGGAGCAGGTCGCGAAGAACGCGCTCGCGGCGGAGGGCGTGAAGATACTCCTCCTGCCGTACGTGCAGGTGCTCAACCCGCCCGAGGTGGAGAAAATCAAGGAGTTCGTCGCGAAAGGCGGCATGATCGTGGCCGACGCGCGCTGCGGCGTTTACACCAGGGCGGGCGAACCGATCGAGAAGCCGCCGATGGACGAAGTGTTCGGCATAACCCGCACGCAGTCCAAGGCGGCGCCGGCGCTGCGCGACCTGGCCGTGACGCGCTACACCGACGTGCCCGCGAAACTTACGGGCGCGCGGGTCGACACCTCGATCCGCGCGGCGGCGGCGCAGGCGGCGGCGCAGGCGGCCGACGGGTCGGTGGCGTTTCTGGTGAACGAAAGATTCGGCAAGGGCAAGGCGGTGCTCTTCAACTTCAATCTGGCGGTGCTGCCGTTCCTCGACGGCCGCGGCGAACTCGGCGCTGTGCGCACGGTGCTCGAAAATCTGATGAGCCTCGGCGGCGTCAGACCGCCGGCGGTCATGAGAAACGCCAAAGGCGAACTCATCACCGGCACGGAATTCTCCCGGTTCACCCGTGGCGACGCGGTCTATCTCGGCGTGGAGAAGTCAGGCCACGCCTTCGAGAAGTTCCCGATGCAGGCGAACGTGCATCTCGACCGCAGGTACTGGGTTTACGACGTCCGCGCGGGCAGGGCGGTCGGCCACGTCGACCGCATCCCGATGACCCTCACCGGCCTCGACATCGCCCTGTACGCGCTGCTGCCCGCCGAAGTGAAAGGCGTGACGCTTGACGCGCCCGACACCGTGGCCCGCGGAACGCCGCTGAAGGCCGCAGCCGAATTGAAGCTCGCCGACGGCGCCAAGTTCGCCACCACGCCGGTGTTCCGCCTCGAACTCATACCCGAAGGCGGCTACGACCGCGAAGACTACATGCCGTATCCGTGGAGAATCCGCGACGCGAAAAACTGCCGGGTGGAGAGCGAGTGGGCGATAGGCTTCGACGAAAAGCCGGGCAGAAAGTTCGACCTCGTCGTGACCGACGCCGCCACCGGTTTTTCGGCGCGCAAGACAGTTACCGTTAAATGACCGCGTCCGCGGCCGGGGTTCCCGGCCGCCGGTTTTATGCTATAATACCTCACTTGTATGAAGGACAGATTTTTCACCAAGCTTGACTGGGCGGCGTTCTGGACCGCCACGGTCGCCACCTTCGCGGTGTACTTTCTGACGCTCGGTCCGTCAGTCGGTCTCGAAGACTCCGGGGAACTCGCCACCGCCGCGGCGAACCTCGGCGTGCCGCATCCCCCGGGCTATCCGTTCTGGACGTTCTGCTCGTGGCTGTTCTGCAAGGCGTTCTTCTGGGTCACCTACATGGGGCACCCGACGCCGGCGTGGGCGGTGAGCCTCTGCTCGGCGCTCTTCGGCGCTTTCGCGGCCGGCTGCACGGCGATGCTCATCTGCCGCAGCGCCGGCGACTTCGTGGGCGGGGAGGCAACGGACGGGGGCGCCGGCGCAACCCGCATTGAGCCGCCTTCGCCGCTCGCTTCGCTCGGGGGATGTCCCGAACCCCTGCCCGCGGGCGGAGGGTCTCTCTCCGGCGTTTTCGGGCCGCTGCCCAAGGTCGGGGCCGGTTCCTGGCTCTGCTTCGGCGGCGGCGTGGGCGGGGCGCTCACGTTCGCGTTCTCGCCGGTCGAGTGGTCGCAGTCGACGATTGTCGAAATCTACTCGCTGAACGCGCTCTTCCTGATGTGGGTGTTTCTGCTCTCCTACCGGTGGATGCGCAAGCCGTCCGACAAGATCCTCTGGTTCACGGCGTTCGTCTTCGGCCTCGGTCTCACGAACTACCAGGTGCTGCTGTTCGCGATCGTGCCGCTGGCGATTATCATCGCGGTGAACAACATCGGGCTCTTCCGCGACGTGTTCATTTATCTCGTGCCGGTGGGGCTGACGTGGCAGCTGCTGCAGATCGGCCAGCTGATGCGGGCCGACCGCAACATGCAGGCCGACGTCATCAACAAGCACGAGGCGATCGTCGGGCGGTCGGTGTCGACGCCGTCGACGACGGTGCTGGTGATCGCCGTCTCGGTGCTCGTCGCGTCGGTGGTGGCGGCGGTCGTCCTGAAAAAGCGCGGCGACCGCGGGCGCGCCGAGAAGGCGGTTCTTTACGGCGGCTTCGGCGGCGCGGCGCTCATGATGCTGTGCTCTTTCGTGTTCGTCTCGAAAAACACCTGGTCCGGCGTGACGGCGCCGGTGGCTCCGCTTGTCGAACCGACGCGCTACGCGCTCATCGCGGCGCTGGTCGCCGGTTCGGTGGCCGCGGCGGCGGTCGCCGCGCTCAGAGACGACGAGAAACTCTCCTCGCCGTTTTCGGCCAAGTTCCTCGGGGCCTCCGCCGTCTTCGCGGTCGCCGCGGTCGTGGCGGCGGCGACGGTGCCCTCGGCCGGCGACGGCGGTTATGCGGGGGAGCCGTTCCCGTGGGCGAAGTCGACGTTCGTTTTCTGGCTGCTCATCGTTCTGCTTTTCGTGCTGTGCGCGTTCACCAGAAAGGGTCTGTGCCTCGCGGTGCCGGCGGCCGGCCTGCACATCGCGGCGTTCACGCTGCTCACCCACGGCGCGATGAACGGCCTCACCCACCCGATGAGCTGGTGGTTCGGCTGGCCGATCGCCTGGAACTTCGTTCTCCTGGCGCTCGTCTGGGCGACGCTGCCGAACGGGCGCAGCGTCGCGGGCGCGGCGTTCTTCGCCCAGCTCGGAGTATCCTTCTACGCCTACATGCCCATCGTCTCCGACCTGCGCAACCCCCCGATGAACTGGGGCTACCCGCGCACCTGGGAGGGCTTCAAGCACGCCATCATGCGCGGGCAGTACGAGGCGATCGCCTTTCAGATGCCGACCTGGGGCGGCATCAAGAACTATCTCGGCGACGTGATGGTCCAGTTCACCGACCTGCTGATCCCGTTCGCCCTTGTGCCGTTCGCGGCCGGGCACTGGTTGGTCGCCCGCGCCAACCGCAAGGCGTTCTGGCGGTGGATGATCGCGGCTGCGGCGTGCTTCTTCATGATGTCCGTTCTCCTCATCGGCCTCGCCAACGTGAAGGGCGACGTGCAGGACGGCTTCATCCAGAAGGTGAAGTTCATCTCCTCGCACGCCATGATCGCGCTCTGGATCGGCTACGGGCTCGTGTTCACCTCGGTGCTGATTCTGCGCAAGTGGTTCGCCGGCGACGGGCGCGTGGCTCTCGCGCTCGCCGCCGCCATGATTCTCGTCTGCGGCATCTACCCGATCGTGCAGAACTACACCGATGACCGGCTCGTGTTCGAACTCGGCGGCGCGGAGCAGAACGGACACACCTTCGGCTGGCAGTTCGGCGCGTACCAGCTCGAGGGCGCGCAGGCCATCAGGGAGCAGCTCGTCGCCGACGAGGAGCCGCTTCCCGATCCGACCTGGCCGCCGCCGATGGACAAGTTCTCGATCTTCTTCGGCGGCACCGACCCGGGCCGTTTCGTGCCGACGTACATGATCTACTCGGCGCTGTTCCGCCCCGACGTATACCTCATCACCCAGAACGCGCTCGCCGACGACACCTACATGTCCGTCGAACGCGACCTCTACGGCGACGAAATCTGGATACCCTCGAAGGAAGACTCCGCCCAGGCGTTCAACCAGTACGTCGACGAAGTTCAGCGCGGCGTCAGGCCTCCGAACGGGGACCTCAAAATCGAAAACGGCCGCGTCCAGGTGACGGGCGCCCTCGGCGTCATGGAGATCAACGGCATCCTCACCAAGATGATGCACGACCACGACCGCCTGCGCCACGCCTTCTACGTCGAAGAAAGCTACGTCATACCGTGGATGTACCCCTATCTCTCGCCGCACGGCCTCATCATGAAGATCAACCCCGACCCGACGCCCTACGACGCCGCCCGCGCGGCGAAGGACATGGATTTCTGGGACTGGTACTTCCGCCGGCTTCTCGACGATCCGATGTACCGGCGCGATTTCGCCGGCCAGAAGTCCTTCTCGAAACTGCGCGCGGCGATCGCCGGCCTTTACCAGCGGCAGGGCCGCTACCGCGAGGCTGGGCAGGCGTTCCGCGAAGCGGTGCTGCTCTACCCCGCTTCGCCGGAGGCGACCTTCCGCTACGCGCAGGAGATTCTCATGCCTTTCAGGAAGTGGGACGTGACCCTGGAGCTGATGGCCTACACCGACGCCATCGACCCGAACAACAAGCGCACCGAAGGGCTGAAAAGATACATCTTCCGTCTGCGCGCGCTCACCTCCGAAATGGAACGTCTGGAGGCTAAACGCCGCGCCGGCGGGCTGAACGGCGAAGAGACGCTGGCGCTCGCGCGCTGCTTTTTCGAAATGGGGCGCGTCATGGAGGCGGCGCAGCTCGCCCGCGGCGTGGCGGACGGCATAACCGACCCCGGGCAGCTGCGCAACGTGTCGCTGATGTTCATCGAAGCCCGGCTCGACGCCGACGCCGAGAAGGCGCTGAACCGCTATCTCAAGTTCAGACCGCGCGAAGACGCCAACGCCTGGGCCGATCTCGCCAAACTCCAGCACCGCGCCGGCCGCCGCCAGGCGGCGCAGCAGAGTTTCATCCAGGGCTATCAGATCGACCGGCAGATGCTCTACCAGCGGCTCCAGAAAGACCAGGAACTCTACGAAATAGCCGCGCCGCTGTTCCGGCAGCGCCAGTGATTTAAAGAAAGGACAATTATCGATGAAAGCACCGAAAAAGGGCGTCAAGTGGGAGGATCTCGGCTTCGGCTTCTCCGACGTCAACTGCCACATACGTTACACGTGGAAAAAAGGCAAATGGTCGAAGCCGTCGTTCGTGAAGGATCCGTGGATCACCATGCACATCGGCGCGGCCTGCCTACACTACGGGCAGGAGTGTTTCGAGGGCATCAAAGCCTTCCGCCAGAAAAGCGGCAGGATCGTGATATTCCGCCCCGACGAAAACGCCCGGCGCATGTACCGCACCGCCGTGCGCACCTGCATGCCGCCCGTGCCGGAAGAGATGTTCCTCGACGCCTGCCGCAAAATAGTCAGGAGGAATTCCGAGTACGTGCCGCCCTACGGAACCGGCGGCTCGCTGTACCTCCGCCCGCTGCTGATCGGAACCGGCCCGCAGATCGGCGTCGCGCCGTCGAAGGAGTACACCTTCATGATCATGGTCATGCCCGTCGGCGCCTACTACAAGGGCGGCATCAAGCCGGTGCGCGCGGTCATCTTCGACGAGTGGGACCGCGCCGCCCCCCACGGCATGGGCGACGTCAAGGTCGGCGGCAACTACGCCGCGGGCATCTTCGCCCACGAGAAGGCGAAGAAGGAGGGCTGGCCGGTGGAGCTGTATCTCGACGCCAAGACCCACCGTTTCGTCGAAGAGTTCGCGACTTCGAACTTCGCCGCCATCACCCGCGACGGCGCGTACGTCACGCCGGACAGCCCGTCGGTGCTGCCGTCGGTCACGAACATGTCGCTCAGGCAGTGCGCCGAAGATCTCGGCATCAAAGTCGAGCGCCGCCCCGTGCCGTATTCTGAAATCAAAAAGTTCAAGGCCGTCGCCGCGCTCGGCACCGCGGTGGTCATCACCCCGGTGTGGGAGATCACCCGCGGCCGGGAGGTCATCAGAATCTCCGACCCCGACACCGTGCACCCCGCGCTGCAGAAGCTCTACGACACCGTGCAGGGAATCCAGTACGGCACCATCGCCGACAAGCACCGCTGGTGTCTGGAAGTTAAGTGAGTGCTTAACGCGATTGTAGAGAAGATCATCGCCGACCGCGGCGTCACCGCCGGGGAGCGCGAGGCTTTTCTGCGCCCTTCGGTGGCCGGTCTGGCCGGCCCCGGAGAACTGCCCGGGGTCGTCGAAGCGGCCGACGTCGTGCTCGCCGCCGTCGCCGCGGGCCGCGAGACGGTCGTCTTCGGCGACTACGACTGCGACGGCGTCTGCGCCTCCGCCATCCTCTCGCGCACACTGCGCGCCCTGGGCGGCAAAGTCTCGGAATTCCTGCCCGACCGCCTGTCCGAAGGCTACGGCATGAGCGACGCTTCGGTGGCGCGGATGCTCGCCGGGCACCCCGGCGTCGGGCTCGTCATCACCGTCGACAACGGCATCAACTCCGTTTCGCAGGTGGCGGAGCTGAAGCGCCGCGGCATCTCGGTGGTCGTCACCGACCACCACCTGTGCGGCGAAGAACTGCCCGCCGCCGACGCCCTCGTCAACCCCAAAGTCGCGGCGCCGCCCCACCTCTCCGAACTCTGCGGCGCCGGCGTGGCGTTCCTCCTGGCGAACCGCATCATGTCCGAAGCGAAGCGCCGCGGTTTGTACGACGGCCCCAGCGTCGCCGGGCCGATGCTCGTGCTCGCGGGTCTCGCCACGGTGACCGACATCATGCCGGTCACCGGGCAGAACCGCATCCTCGTCGCCGAGGCCCTCCGCAATTTCGCCAGATTCGCCCCGGTCGGCCTGAAAGAGCTTTACTGCCGAGCGGCCAAAAGCGCCCGCTCCGACATCAGCTCCAGAGACTTCGGTTTCCTGCTCGGTCCGAGAATCAACGCCGCCGGGCGGATGGCCTCGGGCATGGAGGCGCTTGAACTGCTGCTCTGCGACGACCGCGAAATCGTCCGCGAACTCGCGTACATCATCGACGGGCGCAACAACGAGCGCAAAGCCGTGGAGCAGAAAATGGTCGATGGAGCGATGGCCGCGCTCGTCCCTGGCGCCCCGGCGCAGGTCATTTGCCTGCCCGACGGCCACCCTGGCGTCGCCGGCATAGTCGCGTCGCGGGTGATGGAGCGTCTCGGCGGCTCGGTGCCGGTGTGCGTGTACGCCGGCGGCCACGGTTCGGCCAGAGCCCCGGCCGGCTTCAACATCCGCGACGCCTTCGTCGCCTGCGCCGGCGTGCTCGAGCGCTTCGGCGGCCACGCCGCGGCGGGCGGCTTTCTGGTGAAGGAGGGCATGACGGATGAATTCCGCCGGCTGCTCTGCGAATACTGCCAGGCCCATCCGCCTGCCCCGGTTTCCGCCGGGGAAAAAGTGGACGTCTGGATAGAAGCCGACGACGTCGATCTGTCGCTGGCCGAAGATCTGCGTCTGCTCGAACCGTACGGCGAGGGCAACGAAGAGCCGGTGTTCGGAATCAGGGGGGTCTATTTTTCCGACGTGCGGCCGATGGGTTCGGACGGCAGGCATCTCTCGGCCGTTTTGCGCAGATCGGGGCTCCGCGCCGTCAAGTGGGGCGCCGGCGACCAGGTGGAGAAACTGCGCGCCGCCTCCGCCGCGCCGCACGACATAACTTTCACGGTTGAAGTCTCCGACTACCGCGAGCGCCACGCCGAACTGCGCCTCCACTCCGTTGCCTGAATCGCGCGGAATTGATATAATACAGCCATGATAACTTTGCTCATTGCTGTCGCCGCCGGGGGCGGTGTTTTTTCCGCATTGCATTATGCGGCCGATTGGGGCGTGGGATGGAGCGTCGCCGCCGGGGTGCTGACGTTTGGCCTCTTTCAGGTTCTGGCCGGCGTCATGCTCCAGAAGCGGGTCAGGCGCGACATGGAGTCGGTGCAGTCCGTTCTTGCGAACGGGCAGCGCCAGCTGCAGCAGAAGATGCAGCGCTGGCAGCTGCGGCCGCCGGGTTCGCTCCAGGCCGCGCAGAAGGAAATTTCCGAGGACACCAGGATCTTCGTCCGCGAGGCGATCGCCCGCACCGCGGTGCTTGAAAAATACCGCCTTTGGGTGCCGATGATGAACCGCCAGATCGCCACCGCCCGGCTGCAGCTGAGCTGGATGATCAAAGACTTCAAAACGGTCGACGCGCTGATGCCGAAAGCCATCCTCGTCGATCCGACGATGGTCGCCATCAAGATGGCGCGGATGTACATGCTCGACCGCCCCACCGGGGAGATCCTGAAGGTGTACGGCAAAGGCGTGCGCCGCACGCGCTACAACGGCAACGTGCTGCTCGCCGCCGCGATGAGCTGGATGCAGGTGCGGCGCAACGACGCCGACGGAGCCTTCAAAACCCTCACCGAGGCGCTCAAGAAAAGCGATAACGAAACCCTCAAGCAGAACCACCAGAACCTGATGAACAACCGCGTGGCGCACTTTTCCAATTCCGGCATCGGCGACCAGTGGTATTCGCTTCTTCTCGAAGAGCCGAGAATTCACACCCAACGTCAGCGGAGCATGTACAGATGAGCATACCGGTAACAGAGTCGGCGAAAGCCAGGGCGCGCGACTTCATCGACAACGAAAAGCAGTTCCATCTCGGTTTTCTGCCCACCGAGCAGTCCAACCCGATCACCGCCACCCTTGAGGAGGATTTCCGCCGCTCCACGCTCGCTGGCGTGCAGTGCCTGCAGCGCGGCGACCGGCAGATTCCGATCACCATGCGGCACGTGTTCGCCTCCGGCCGGTTCCGGCGGCTGGTCGACGCCATGGCCGCCGCGGTGACCGGTCCGAAAGGGCGCATAATCTTCTCCGGCTGCGGCGCGACCGGCCGGCTGTCCATCCTGCTCGAGTCGATGTGGCGCGACTTCTTCCACCGGCGCGCGGCGGAGCTGACGCCGGATGAAATCGCCCTGGCCGACCGTTCGGCGTCGATCATGACCGGCGGCGACTTCGCGCTCATCCGCTCGGTGGAGTTTTTCGAAGACTACGCCGAAGGCGGGCGGCGCCAGGCCGAGGCACTCGGCGTCGGGGAGGGCGACGCCTTCGTCGCCATAACCGAAGGCGGCGAGACCTCCTCGGTGCTCGGTACGCTCAAATACGCGGCGGAAAACGGCGCGCGGTGTTTTCTCGTTTTCAACAACCCCGCCGACATCCTGCGCGCGCGCCTCGACCGGTGCCGCGAGGCGATCGACGACCCGAGGGTGACGGTCATCGACCTTTACTGCGGCTCGATGTCCGTCGCCGGCTCCACCCGCATGCAGGCGACGTCTTCGGAGCAGCTGCTGTGCTCCTGCGCGCTGGAGGCCGCGCTTTGCCGCGTGCTGCCGCGTTTCGCCGGCGAAGCCGCCGCCGACTGCACTCTGGCGTTCGAAAACCTGCTCTCCGCACTTGAATCCGGCCCCGGCCGGCGGATGCTCGTCGACGCGGTCGAGTTCGAGAAGGGCGTCTATGAAAAGGGCGGCCGCATAACCTACATCGCCGACAGATGCATGCTCGACCTGTTCACCGACAACACCGAGCGCGCCCCGACTTTCATGATACCGCCGCTCAGATCGCGCCGCGAGGCCGGGCTGCCGCAAAGCTGGGCGTTCGTCAAAAACCCGCTCCACCCGACGGCGGAGTGCTGGAGCGAAATGATGCGCAGGCATCCGCGCTGCCTCGAGTTCACCTCCGAAGACGCCCGTTCGCTTAAGATGCCCCGCAGTTTCATCGACAATCCCCCGCGCATCGCCTACGACGATCTGGTGACGTACATGATCGGCTGCGAGCCGTCGCCGGAACGCATCGACGGCTTCGCGCGGGCGGCGGCCGTCACGCTGCGCTTCGACGACGATCCGCCGGAGTTCGTTTCCGCCGCCGCGAAGCTCGCCGCCGCCTGGCCGGAACGCGTCGATTTCAAGTTCGCCTTCCCGATCGCCGGTTCGCCGCTCCAGGTGTGGCGCCACCTCGCCGTCAAGCTCGCGTTCAACTGCCTCTCCACCGGCACGATGGCCGCGATGGGGCGCATCGCCGGCAACTGGATGAGCTGGGTCTCGGTCTCGAACAAAAAACTGATCGACCGCGGCATCCGGCTGCTGGTGGAGCTCGGCGGCGCCGGCTACGCAGAGGCTGCCGAAATGCTGTTCGCCGCGGTGGACTGGATCGCCGCCCGCGACTGGTCGGGCCGCGAAGAGCCGAGTCCGATCCAGGTCGCGCTGGGCGAATTGAGGGGGCGGCGGGCATGATCAGGAAAGCCGTCATCCTCGCCGCCGGGCACGGCACCCGCCTGCGCCCGTTCACCTGCGCCACCCCGAAGGCGCTGCTGCCGGTCTGGGGCGAGCCGATGCTTTCGCGGATCGTCGCCTTGCTGCGCGAACGCGGCGTGGACGACATCGCGTTCAATTCCCACCACCTGCACGAGCAGATCCGCGCCTGGGTAGACGGGTACCGCCGCAACGCCCAGGCCGTCGGCGACAGGGTGAGGCTCAAGGTCAGCTACGAGCCGGAAATACTCGGCAACGGCGGGGTGCTGAACCCCCTCCGCGAATGGATAGGCGGCGACCCGTTTTACCTGGTCAGCTCCGACATTGTCATGGAGAACGTACCCGACCTGGCCGCAAGGTTCGAAAAGAGCGTCTCCCCGAGCGTGATCGGCTGCGCACTGGTGACGGAGTCCGGTCCGCGGACGGTCGAGGTCGAGCCGGAGAGCGGTTTCGTCACCAACTGGCGCAGCCAGGACGCCGGCGCGAACGGCACTTTCACCTACTGCGGCTTCGCCGTGCTCAAACCTGAAATCCTGAAATACGTGAAGCCGGAAGGCTTCTCGTCGATCGTCGCCGCCTACGAAAAGGCGATTGCCGAGGGGCGTTTCGTGAAGGCGGTGAAATCGGTCGAACTGCTGTGGAGCGACGCCGGCACCATCGCGAATTACATCGCGCTCAACAGCGACGGCGGCGACAACGCCTTCGCCGACATACCGCAGATCAGGGCGGTCGGCGCGACGAATCCGAGGTTTCTCGGCGCGCGCGGCAGCGAGAGGGTTTTCTTCGGCTGCGACCAGGGCGTCGTCGTGCTGTACGACGACGGCAACCGCGATGAAAACGGCAAGTACTGCGGCCACGCCCGCTGGCTGGCGCAAAAGGGGGTGCCAGTGCCGGAAATCCTCGCCGATCTACCCGACCGCAAGGTAATGATGATGTCCGACGCCGGCGTTGAACGCAAAATGTCGCTCGAGGACTACGTCAAAGTGGTCGAAACGCTCGTCAGGTTCAACGCCCTCGGCGCGGCGGAAGATCTGCCGGCGGATCTGCTGCCGCCGTTCGACGACGAAACCTGGGAGTGGGAACGCAACCTTTTCGCCAAATACTGCCTTGGCGCGAATTTCCGCATGGAGATGCCCCCCGCGGTGCGCGCCGAAATGGAAATGGCGGCCGGCGTTCTCGAGCGCGAGCCGAAGGCGCTCGTGCACCGCGATTTCCAGTCCACCAACGTGTTGTGGAAAGACGGTGCGCTCTCGTTCATCGATTTTCAGGGCATGCGGCTCGGGCCGGCGGTGTACGATCTCGCGTCGCTGCTGTACGACCCTTACGTGAAGTTCGCCGAAGGGGAGCGCCGCGCGCTCGCCGCGCTTTACGCGAAAAACTGCGGCCGGCCGGAGATTGAGAAGACTCTGCCGTTCGCCGCGGTTCAGCGTCTCGCCCAGTGTCTCGGCGCCTACGGCCGCCTCGCTTCGGTGGGGCAGCCGCAGTTCGGCAAACACGTTCTGCCGGCGCTGGAGAATCTCCTCGACGCCGCTCGCAAGGCCGGTCTCGACGCCGTCGGCGCCCTCGCCGGGGAGCTCGTATCCAGACAACGCGAAAAATGCGCCGGGCACGAATGCGGGTGCGGCCATCACCACGGTTGAGCCGGCTGAACCTCCTCCGCCGCAGGTAAGCGCGAAATGTCAGCGATCCGCCAGTTCCTCAAAAGAGTGAAAATGAAGGGCGTCGTGCGCCCCGGCGCGGTGCGCGTGACGGCTATGGGCCGCGAACGGCTCTTCAGGGCGTTCGACGTAGGCCGCGACACTTTCATCTTCGAACAAGGCGTCTCCGGACACCTGAACGAACGCCCGAGCGTGCTGATCGTCGAAAAAGAGGCGCTGCGGCGCCGCGCCAGGGGGGTGGTGATGACGATGTCCACCGGCAACCATTCGGTGGCGGCGTTCCCCCTGCTGGACGGTCGCTTCTGGAAGCTGTCCACGCTGCCGTCCGCGAACCGCGGCGAAGTGCTGCAGCGTTCGATTGTCTGCGCCAACGCCGTCAACGACACGATTGAAATCTCCCAGCGCGAAATCTCCACCCCGAATCTGGTCAAGTGCGACGCCTGGCTGCTCGGAGACGCCGGCTTCGGCATGCGCGACGTGGTGATGTGCGAACGCAACGAGACCACGCTCGAACACTACCGCCGGCGCGGGCAGGAATGGCGCGTCAAACCTCTGGCGTGGACCGAAAACGAAATGCGCACCGCCCTCGCCGCCGCGCGCAAACGCATGTCCACCCGCCTCGTCTACTACCACTCCGCCCGCGGCGTGCACTTTCTTTCCTTCCAGGAATTCGTCCGCTTCTCGGAGCTGGCGAAAACAGCCCCCGAAGACTTCATCGCCGGACTTAAAGAGCTCGTCAGCGTCTACGAGGGCAACCCCTGCTCGTTCACGCGCCTGCCCAAGCACCGCGGCCATCACGAGATCGAATTTTTCGGGCTGCGCCGCGGCGTCGCCCTCGAACGCCTCATACCCGAAATCGAAAAACTGATGGAGGCGGTGGCCCTCGGGCGCACCGGTCTGCTCGGCGTCATCCAGAAGACCGAAATGATCGTCAAAACCTACCGATCGCTGCTCACCAGCCCCGAAATGTCCGACGAAACTTCCGCCAAATTCGTCGAAACCATGTACATGTACATCACCGGCGAGATTTACTCCGTCGTCGGGGAGGGGTCGACGCCGGCTTTCGACGACCGCCGCACCGCGCTGCCGGGCGCGACTTTCGAGGCCGGCCGCCCGGTCATGCACCCCGGCGCTGACGACCGCACCGAAGTGCTGCTTTCGAATCTGCGCGGCATGATGTCCAAAGACGAAGTCGTGGAATACGCGAACGTCTACGAACTGCGCACCGGCGCCGACGCGCCGCTCGGGCGCGGCGCCACCCGCGAAGTCGTATACAAGACCAACCGCCGCCCGCTTGAAAACTCCCTGATCCAGAAACGCATGTCGCGCTCGGCTGCCGGCTACAGCTCCTACATGCTTGCGCGCATCGGCGCCCTCCGCTCGCTGGGGCTCTCCCTGAGCGATTTCTACCTGATGCTCAAGCGCCGCCCGGGCACTGGCAGACGCCAGAGCGACTACTACATCCGCCGCCGCTGCGAAGGCGAACCCATGGAGGCCATACCCGCCAGCTACTTCCGCAGCGCGCTCGACTCTTCGGTGGAAGACCCCGAAGTCGTGCTCGCGCTCGCCGCGCTGATGGGCGACGCCGCCGCACAGAACATGGCGATGAAGAAATTCGACCCCGAAACCCAAAGCCCGCTGTACGGCGTCGGCAAGGAAATCTACGAGTTCGAATACGACCTGATCCGGGAGCAGGTGGTGCCGAAGAAGGTCTCCACCTGCTCCATCCGCGGCAGCTTCGGCTGGCCATGCCTCGACTACACCGACGAAAACCTCGACCGGATCGCCGGTTTTTACTTCGCCCATTTCGCCCATGCCCTCAAGGCGTTCCACCGCGCCCACCCGCAGACCGCCATGTCCGATCTCGCCGAGCGTTTCATGGGCGGCTTCGAGTTCAGAACCCACGCCATGGAATGGCAGCTCTCCGTGATGCGCGACCGGTTCGAGACGTTTGCCCCCGATCTGCCGCCGTGCTACGATTTCGACCGCAAATGGCGCTTTCTCATGTGGGCGCTTGAACGCCAGGACCGTCGCCTGCCGATCCTGCGCCGCAAGTTTTTCGAAAAGGTCAAGGTGGTGGAAGATGAAGAAGTACGGAATAATCCCCAGTAGATACGGTTCCAGCAGATTCCCCGGCAAGCCGCTCGCGCTGCTGGCCGGCAAGCCGCTCGTCGTCTGGGTCGTCGAAGCCGCGAAAAGGGCGGCCTCTCTCGACGACGTCGTCGTGGCGACCGACGACGAGCGCATCGCCGCGGTGGTGTCGCGGCACGGCGGCCGCGCCGTGATGACCCCCTCCGAACTGCCGAGCGGCACCGACCGCGTCGCCTGCGCCGCCGACGCCGCCTTCGAGGGCGGTTTCGCCGACGGCGACATTCTCGTCAACATCCAGGGCGACGAACCGCTCGTCGCCCCCGCGCTGATCGACGGCCTGGTCGGTAAACTCGCCGGCGACAGCGCCTTTGAAATGGCGACCGCAGCGACCACGATTAAATCCGCCGCCGACCTCGCCGCGAAAAGCGTCGTCAAAGTCGTGCTCGACCGCAACGGCGCCGCACTCTATTTTTCGCGCTCGCCGGTGCCCTGCGACCGCGACTGCGAGCCAGACCTCGCTTCCGGACTCTACCTGCGCCACCTCGGCGTCTACGCCTACCGCGGCGGATTCCTGCGGCGGTATATCAAAGAACCGCAGTGCGCGCTGGAGAAAACCGAGAAACTCGAACAGTTGAGGGCGCTCTGGATGGGCGCGCGCATCGCCGTGGTCGAAACCGAAGACGAAGGCGTCGGCGTCGACACTCCCGAAGACGCCGCCCGGGTGGAGAAACTGCTCCTTGAGCGATTCCGCTGAAACCGCCGCCGTCACCCCCCCCCGCGAGCGCCGCGCCGTCTTCCGGCGGGCGTTCGTCGATTCGCTGCCGGTGCTGATGGGCTACACCACGATGGGCTTTGTCGCCGGCGTGCTGCTCGCGGCCAAGGGCGGCGTCGCCCTCTCGCCGCTCTGGGGCTTTCTCACCTCGTCGCTGTGGGTGACCGGCACGATGTCCATCGCCGGCGTCCCCGAGATCGCCCGCCGCGCACCGGTCTGCGCTTTCGCGCTGATGACCCTCGCCGTCAATTTCCGCTACGCCTTCTACGGCTTCTCCATGCTCAAGCGCTGGCAGAACGTCCCGCTCCTCCAAAAGGCATATCTCGTCCTGATGCTCACCGACGAAAACTACGCGCTGGAGGCGTCGTGCCCGGTCAAAAACCCCGCGCGCAATCTCGAATACTGCAAGCTGCTTTCGGTTCTCAACCATTCATACTGGGTCGTCGGCGTCACCGTCGGCGCGGCCGTGGTTTGCCTGCTCGGCAAACTCGTCGACCCCGACGTGATCCGCCGCGGCACCGACGGCATGGAGTTCTCCATGGCGGCTTTGTTCATCGTCATATTGACCGATCAGATATGCAGGAAGAAGTGACATACATGCTCGGCGTCGTCCTGGCCGGCTTCGCCGTCAATTTCGGTTTGCGGGCGCTGCCGTTTCTGCTCTTCGCCGGCGGAAGCCGCAGGCTGCCCGGATGGGTGGAGCGCTTCGGCGCGTTCGTTTCACCCGTCATCATCGCGGTGCTCGTCGTTTATTCATATTCCGGTCTTCAGTGGCGGACGCCGTGGCCGTACGTCGCCGGCGCCGTTACGGTCGGCCTCCAGCTGCTGAAGCGCAACCCGCTCGCCAGCATCGTGGCCGGCACCGCCGTGTACATGCTGCTTCTGAACTGCTGCGGCTGCGCCACCCGCCGCACCATCGAACTCAACGCCCAGAACCCCGCGGTGCGCGTCACGCTCCACGGCGTCGTCTTCGGCGACCGGTACGTCGACCCGCAGGAAGTGCCGGACATTCTCGAAGACTACGACGTTCCCCACGACCGGGTCATACACATCCAGCTCGATCCCGACGTGCGGGATCTCCGCCAGGCGCGCATGCTGATGGGCTTTCTGAGCAAGGCCGGCTACACCAGACCGGTGCTGGTCACGAAGCGCCACGCCGAATCGGTGAATCTCGGCAAGGCCAGATATTCACCCCCGCGTTCCAGGGCGCCCGAAAAATCTATACGCTACAAAAAGGCGTCCGAATGAAACGGCCCGCGCCATCGGTGAAGGTGTGCGGGGTCCGCGACGCCCGCATCGCGGCGCTGGCGGCGCGGCTGGGTGCGCGCTACGTCGGGATGATTTTCGCCGAAAGTCCGCGCCGGGTTTCGGTCGCGCAGGCGACGGCTGTCGCCGCCGCGGCGAGGTCGCCGCACTGCGAACCCGTCGGCGTTTTCACCGACTCGTCCGTCGATGAAATCGACCGCGTTGCAACGGAGGTCGGCTTCAAGATCGTCCAGCTCCACCGCCGCGCCGCCGCTGAAGACGTCGCCGCGCTGCATGCGCTCGGCTACGAAGTCTGGACGCTCGCCGGAGGGGCCGAAGGCGACGGCGTTCTCTTTGATTCCTCGCACGGGGACGGCGAGACGGCGCTGCGCCGCGTCGCCGGCAAGGCGATTCTCGCCGGTGGCGTAACCGCCGGCAACCTCGGTTCCGCGCTTGCATCCGGAGCCGACGTCATTGACGTGTCGGGTTCGCTTGAGTCGTCGCCCGGGGTCAAAGATCCGCTGCGCATCGAAAGTTTTTTCAGTAAATTCCGCTCGGCGCAGCGGGAGGGGTGATGCCGGTTGCCGTCGGCTTCGGTGGAGTTCGGCGCGAAGTACGGCGTAAGCGTTGACGAGAACTGCCACGCGAGGCTGGAGAAGGCGTCGTTCGACGCATACAACTATCGAGGACACGGAAAACGGTTGGGGAAGGGGAGTCGCTTCGCGCCAGGCAACCGAAAGACTGTTCTGCGCTTGCTTTTTGTGTCGAAAGGCTCTGTCTTGACCGGTGCA
>JAGCAM010000098.1 GCA_017652705.1 Kiritimatiellia bacterium
CCTCGCGGGGCCCCGGCCCTCACACAAACACATACCTTTCCACGTCTCCTCCGGAGACGTGCTTTTCTCCAAACTCCGGTTTTCAAAGAGCGGCGCCCGGCCCCTTCCGGGGGCGGACAAGCGCGTAGTATATCATTTCCCAGCAATCCGCGCAAGGGGGGGGGATGCGAAAAATTTTTTCGCGCGTATATGGTATAATACTGGACATGGAAAAACTCTTATCTACCCGCAGAACATTCATAGGCGCGGTCGCCTGCGCCTCGGCATCGCCTTCGCTCGCCGCATGGGCGGCGGCGGCGGAACATCCGCTCGCCGGCTCGAAATGGGCCGGATGGAAAAGCGGTGAATTCCAGGTTCACTTCATCTACACAGGCGTCGCGGAATCTATGTTCCTTATTTTCCCGGACAGCACCTCGATGCTGCTCGACTGCGGCGATCACGCCGCCCACGCGCGCGGCAAATACGTAGTGCCCATACTACCATCCATGCAGCGGCATGCCGGGGAATGGATCGCCCGCTACGTGCGGAGGGTGAACCCGCGCGGAGCCGACGTCGACTATATGCTGCTGTCGCACTTCCACAACGACCACGGCGGCGGCTCAAAATGGCACGCCGGAGTGACGACCGGACGCAACCCGGACTATTACCTTTCAGGTTTCGCGCAGGCGGCCGAAACCCTGCACTTCAAAACCGCCATCGACCGCGGCTGGCCGGATTACTCCACACCGGCGCCGTACGGCGGAGGAGAAATCGCGGCACTCGTCGACAACATGAAAGCGCTCTACGCCCACCTTGAAAAACGCGACGGTCTCAAGGTCGAAAGATTCCGCCTCGGCGTCGACGACCAGATCGTCCTGCGCCACGCTCACGCACCGGGGTTCCGCGCCTTCAATTTCGCAGTCAACGGTCTCATCTGCTCGCCTTCGACCGGCCAAGTCACCAACCCCTACGAATATCTGCTGGCCGTCAAACCTGGAGAGTGCCTCAACGAAAACGGCATGAGCGCCGGCACCCTTTTCACATACGGCGGGTTCACCTTCTACACCGCAGGCGACTTTTCGGATGTAATAAAGCGCGCCGACGGCAAGGACCGCCAGCTTGAAGACGACCTCGCGGCGGTCATGCCGAAGGTGAACGTCGCAAAAATCAACCACCACGGACACCACTCGATGTCAAAGGCACTCGCCGCCGCCCTCGACGCGCAGTGCTACGTCGGCTGCATCTGGGATCAGCTGCACATGACCGACGACACGATGGAGAATCTCGAAAGTTCACTGGGCGGGCACATGTACTTTCCCGGGATCGTGCCCACGTTCTTCATGAAAAAGGACGGCATCATGCGCCCGTGGATGAAGAAAACCGCAGACCCGTGCTGGGAAGGTGCGCATATCGTGCTGTCAGTGCCGCCGGGCGGCGAGCGCTACACCATGACATGCATTTCAGCCGCGGACGAATCGATGACGGTCAAGGCGGTGTTCGATTTCAAAACATCCCGCTGACCGCCGCGGTCATTCCACGAACTGAAGTCGGCCGAACGCCGACGGGTCTTTGCTCCAGATGCTGTGCCGCGTGTACCGGCGCGAGAATTCCGTCGTCGAACGGCACGAACATCTCCATCGACCACCTTGTCGGCGTGGATGGCGGTCTTGACGCCCTTGGGCTGCCAGAGGATGCTGCGCCGCTGCGCACGCGGCGACGGCCGAAACAAGCAGCAGCTGGCATTCCCTTTGTCGTTTAAATGAACAGCGTCGTCGAACTGCGACCGGCGAGTTCGGCGAACGAGGCGACGCCAGCCACTTCGTCGACCTCGATGAGGTCGTCGCGGGTGAACCCCATCACCCCCATCGCCATGTCGCAGGCGATGAACCTGACGCCGGCTTCGCGGGCGGAGCGTATCAGCTCGGACAACGACATGATGCGCTTCGTCTTCATCACCCGCTTCATCATTGCGGCGCCCATGCCGAGCATGTTCATTTTTGACAGCGCCAGTTTTTCGGCGCCGCACGGGAGCATCCAGCCGAAAAGCTTTTCGACAAGTTTTTTCTTTGCCGGTGGCGCGGGATTCCTGCGCAGCGCGGCGAGCCCCCAGAAGGTGAAGAAAACGCCCACTTTCATGCCGGCCGCGACGAATCCGTTGGCGAGAATCATCGCGGCCATCGCCTTGTCGTAATCGCCGCTGAACAGAACGATCGCTGCGGAATCGCCATTCGCGGCCGGCGGCGGCGGGGCTGCTCCGCCGCCTTTCGCCACCAGCGCCTCGATCGTCCCGTCGCGGCGGCTCAGCACGCTGGCGCGGCAGCCGTTCGACTCGCACCAGCGGGCGAGATCCGGCTCGAACGACGCATCCGCCAACAGTTTCACAGCCTCGCCAGGCGCGGCCGAACCGAACGCCGCCTTGAGCTTCACCACCGGACCGGGACACGGCAGCTGCCGGACATCGAGAACTTTCGCCGCGCAGGACGGTGCCAGCGCGGCGGGCGCCGCCTGTGCCGGACGCGGCGGCGGATCGGGGTGGAACAATTTCCACGTGAGATAACCGCCCGAGATATTCGCCGCCTTGAAGCCGTGTTGTTTGAGGATGCGTTCGGCGAGGTACCCGCGCAAACCGACCTGACAGCAGGTGATGACCTGACGAGCGGAGTCAAGTTCGCCGAGACGCGAACGCAGTTCGCCAAGCGGCACGTTGACCGCGCCCGGAATCGCGCCGAGTTCATACTCCGCCGGCTCGCGGACGTCAACCACGAGAGCGCTTTCGGGTATCGCGTCCGCCGAAACGACGTCGCTTTTGCCGGTAAGCACGTTTTCGGCGACGAAACCGCAGAAGTTGACCGGATCTTTCGCGGAACTGTAGGGGGGAGCGTACGCGAGTTCAAGTTCGCCGAGACGCGGCGCCTTCATGCCGGCGCGCATCGCGACGGCTATCGTGTCGATGCGCTTGTCGACCCCTTTCGCGCCCACGATCTGTGCGCCGTAGATTTCCCCTCCGTCGCCGAAGAGCAACTTGACCGAAAGCCGCGCGGCGCCCGGGTAGTAACCGGCGCCGGAAGAAGGATGAACGTAGATTTTTCTGAAATTCCGCCCGGCCGTCTTGAGCCGCGTTTCGGTGAAACCGACCGAAGCCGCAGTGAGAGACCCCACCTTCACGACGCTCGCGCCGAACGTGCCGCGGTAGACCGAATCGCCGCCGGCCATGTTGTCGGCAGCGATCCGCCCCTGCTTGTTGGCGGGGCCGGCGAGCGCGATCGCGGTGCGTCCGCCGAACACCGGCTCGGTCACCTCGATTACATCGCCGGCCGCGAATATCGAAGCGTCGGACGTCCGCAGCCGTTCGTCAACGGCGATATGCCCCTGCGGACCGAGCTCAAGGCCGGCGTCGCGGGCGAGATCGGAGGCCGGCCGCACGCCGGTCGCGACAATCGCCATGTCCGCGCCGATGCGCCCGCCGTCGTCCAGCACCGCTTCAACCGAGTCTCCGTACTCGCGCCAGGCGGCAACGGTTCGCCCGAAGCGCACGTCCACGCCAAGCACCGCAAGTTCGGCGGCGAGCGGCGAGGCCATCTCGGCGTCGAGCGACGGCAGCACATGCCCGCCGCGCTGCACAATCGTCACGGCGAGCCCGCGACGGCGCAGATTCTCCGCCGCCTCCAGCCCGATGAAACCCGCTCCGGCCACTATCGCCGACTTCGCCCCCGCGTCGAGCCGGCCGATCACGCGGTCCATGTCGGCGATCGTCCACAGGTTGGTCACGCGCGAACCACCCCCGCCGGAGACGGCGCCGTCCGCCGGCGTCGCACCCGTCGCAATGAGCAGTTTGTCGTAAGCGAAAACGCAATCGCCGTCTGGTCCGCTTGCGGCGACGGTCTTAGCCGCCCTGTCGATCGAGGTCGCGCGCGTTCTTACTCGAACGTCCACGTTGAACCAGGCGGAGAATTTTTCCGGCGGCATCACCGTCAGCCGGGCGCGTTCGGCGATGACGCCGCCGACGTGGTAGGGCAGACCGCAGTTCGCGTATGAAATCGTTTCGCCGCGTTCCAGAAGGGTGATTTCGGAAGCTTCATCGAGCCTGCGCAGCCTCGCCGCCGCGCTCGCTCCTGCGGCGACCCCGCCGATTATCACGTATTTCATTCACTTTCTCCTGACGGTAATCGTGCGGTTGGCGCGCGAAGTGGAGATTCGGCGCCAGTCCTTCAAAAGTTCTCCGTAATGCGCCCCGAGAAAAGCGTAGCTCTTCACGCCGGAGACCCGCTTCACCGTAACTTCAAGCGCACCGCCCTTCACCCGGCTCGACACTTCGCTGCGCACCCACTGCGAACCGCCGCCCGGCTCGGAGAATTCGAACGGCTCCGGCAGATGCTCGATTTCGGTGTAACCGGCGGGGAACCTGACCGTCACCTCGTCAAGCGAAGGATCGGTCGCCTTCACCGCGAACGGCGTCTCGCGCCTGTTGCCGGTCAGATTCGGCAGGTGTTCGTCAAACTCCGGCACCGTTATTGAAATCGTGTCGCCGTTCACCGCGGCGTAGTCCGGTACGTAGCAGCTGAACGACAGTTTCGCGGGATAGCCTTCAACATCGGTTGCCAGTTCGCCGATCGCGCTCGCCGCCTGCGCGACGCCGCCGAGCAGCGATTGGTGCAGGCGGGAGCGTTCTTCCGGCAGAATTTCGGAGAATTTCTTTCGGAACGTCCCGACCGGCGCGCCGAACTTGAGCTGATTCACCGTCATGTCAACCGCGCCGTTGGAACGCACGAGAATTTCGCAGCGGTCCTCTGTTTTCACGTCGTACTCAGCGGAGGAATTGCCGACGACGCCGAACTCGGCGCTCGCCGGGTCGAAATAATCGCAGCCCGCACAGGCAGTGGCCCCGACTGGCGTATACTCGTTCTCCGTGCCGACGAAGAACTCCTTCGCGCCGGTGGTTGCCGAGCCATCTCTCACGCGGCAGAGCGCCACCGAGAATGCGCCGATGTCCGGCTTCTCGGATTTCATGAGTTCGCGCAGTTTCCGGGGACTCTTCGCGTCATCCGCCGCGAATACGACGTCCGCTTTGCAACCGATCGCGCGCAGCAGCGCGCACATGGCCCGGATGTAGTCGAGTCTGGTGGCGTAACGCTCTTTTAACACGACCGCCGGATCGGTAAGCTGTCGTTCAAGCGGCACTTCGTAAAGAGCGGGACCGGTGATTTTCACGTATTTCGCCATCCAGTCACGCACATCGGCGACACAGGAGAATTTCTCCGGGCACTTCACGCCGTCAAGCCCGTCCGACGCTTTTCTGAGACGCAGAGCCTCTTTCTTCCAGTCGCCGCGGCAGAATATTTCGCGGTCGCGCCACAGCACGGACAGCGGCTGCGAGGTTTCGTCGGGCAGCCGGCGGGCGTGGAGGACTTCCCGCTTAAAGTCGCCTACGCGCACCAGGATGCGGTCCACGGGATGCGGCGAATCGAAAAAGTGCATCGCGTAGAACGGCGCCGGAGAATTGGTGACCGAGACGATGGTCCGGCATGAAATGACGCTGCCGATTTCAACCGACGGCAGGTTCACGACCATGATTTTTCCCGCGGGGTACCGCGGCGCCGAACCCGCCCAGCCTACGTCGAGATAGTTAACTTCCTTCGGCGTCACCGAATAAACCCTGCCGTCGCGGTTGGAAACCGTCGCCCCGGCGAGTTCGATGTTTTTCCACGACGGATGACAGGAGAACTTCATTTCCGCCGTGTTCTTTTTGCCTTTGTAGGTCAGCACTTCGGTGACGACGGTGTTGGTTGTGACCCAGTCGCGGTCGGAAAAGAGCGACGTTTCCGACGCATCCAGGCGCACGCGCACGTCGGCGCCGCGCGTGAAGTCGGCGGCGAACACAGGTTTGAGACGCTCCGCGGCCTCGACGCGCTTTATGTCCTCGCGAAGGTCATGGTATTCCGCCGGCGAAAATTCCACTGAATTGACCGAGAGCGAACGGGACATTTCCAGCGAGCCGGGTGAAAGTCTGAAAATGCGCTTGTAGCCGTACCCGCCGCTGACTTCGGCGGTGGCGGGCAGATCCAGGGATTTGCCGAGCGCGCCGCCGAGGTCGATCTTCAGCCGTTCGGTCACGCGCGCCGTCGTGTCGAGCACGAGCGGATACTTGCGCTTCTCGAGCGAGGTTCCGCCCTGCAGCAGCCAGTTGGCGATACCGAGCGACTTGGAGAGCGTTGGCACCGAGAGTTCATCGCGGGTCGCGCCTCGGATAATCATTTCAGGCAGCCGCGCGGCGAGTTTCACCGTGAGTGGGGCGTCGGTGTTGCGGAGGTCTTTCGGGGAGATTTCGCACTTGACGAGTTCCGCGCCGGGAATGGCGTTTTTGATGAGGCGTTCGAATGTCTTGACGCGTTCTTCCGTGCTGCGCTTGACAAGTACGCCGCGGTAGGCGGTGTCGTTGATGCCTTTGAACGATATGCCGCTCTCGAAGAACATCGAACCGTCGCGGGCGAGTTCGGCGGATGAGGCGATGTCAAGCGAATTGTGTTCCGACGGCGGCACCGGACTGGTGCGCAGGACGTCACCGTCGGGCCGCGCCACAAGAAAACTGTTGTTGCACAGATATGACGGGAAAAGGTCTTTCGTGTTCTCGTTCGTCGGGTCCATCAATATGTAGTCGCGGTCGCCCCGGTCGACCGCCACGATGGCGTGGTTGAAAAACGGCTGGGGGACTTCGGGGTCCAGTTTGGCGCCCGCGTGGATCAGCACCGGGAAGGCCTTAAAGCCGGCCATGCGCAGCATCGCCACGAGAAGCCCCGCCTTGTCGCGGCAGACGCCGTAGCGGTTCTCGAAAGTGATGTCCACGTCGTGCGGGGCGTAGCCGGGGGATGTGTCCTCCATCGTGAGCCCCATGTACCTGACCTCCTGGGAAACGAATTTGAAAACCGCCCGCAGCGCGTCGTCGAAGGCGGCTGCGTTGCCGGCGCCGGCGATTTCCCTCACTTTCGCGGCCATGGCGGCGTTGGTCTTGGCGATATGCGGGGCGCAAAGATCCCAGTACCAGCGCGAAATCTCCGGCCAGTCCGCGGCGGTGGAAACGCGCACATGCTGCACCTGGGTGTAGAGCGGCGGCATGTTCGGTTCTGGGAACACCTGCGCCGAATTGGTTACCGCGAAGGTGTACACCCTGGAACCGTCGGCCTTGTCGACCACGTTGGAGACGATGTTGCCGAGCGGATGACGCACCGCTATTTTCCTGAGCGGACACGCGGCCGGGGCGGTAACCTCGTAGGAGGACTTTAAAATGGGATGGCTCCACTCCATTACCGCGATGTCTGCCCATTTGCCGCGGCAGCGGGGCTTGATCGCTTTGCGGCGCAGTTTGACGTGCACGGTCTCGCCGATTTTCAGACCAGGTATGCTGCAGACGATCTTGCGGTCGAGCGGATCGTAAATGTTGGCCGCCATCGACGAATTGTCGGTCGATTCCCTCGTCGTCGAAGACACGTCTATTTCGCGCTCCTCGCCGTCGACGCCGATGGCTCCCACGTAAGTGATCGCCGCCTCACCGTAACGCCGGCTGTAGCGCAAGGTGACGGAGCTCTCGTCGCGGCGCCCCTTTTCGGTGAGTATTTTCGTCCAGCACTCGTCGGTCTGTTCGTAGGTGCCGTCGGGGTTGTAGCTCACCCGTTCGATTTCATCCACCGTCACCGCATCCGCATCGGGAAAACGCTCCGGGGTAACCTCTTCGCCGACTGCTGACGCCGCGGCGGCAATCGCGGCGGATGCCGCAAGAACCATCAGTTTTTTCATTTCATTTGCCTCTTTTCAAAAATTCAGAGGTTTTCAACGCCGCTACTGTTTCTTTCACGTCGTGCACTCTGACCACGCTTGCGCCGTTAAGCGCCGCCCACACGGCGACGGCGATGCTGCCGCCGAGATTTTTGCCGACCGTCTTCACTCCGGAAAGTCTCTGCACGATGCGCTTGCGGCTCGCCCCCACCAGTACGCGGCCCTCGGCCGCGAGCGCCGGTATCGATCTCAGGAGATTCAAATCTTCTTCCCGGGTGGTGCCGAACCCTATCATGGGGTCGAGATATGCACGGTCCAACCGGCCGGCCGCCCTGAGGAGCCCGGCGCATTCCGCCGGCGACACCAGTTCCGCCCCGGTTCTGGTGCAGATCTTCAGCATTTCGGGGATGCTCTCGGCGTAGACGCAGTTGATCATGCCGGCCCCTGCGGCGACGGCACGTTCGGCGGTTTCGGGATGGTATGTGTCGACGCTTATCGTGCACGCGACGTCGGCGCGGGATATGCCCCTGATCACCGGTTCGACGCGCGCCCATTCCTCATCCCAGTCGATCGGCTCCGCCCCGGGACGGGTGGACTCTCCGCCGACATCGACGATCGCCGCACCTTCGGCCGCGATGTTCGCCGCCCGGCGCACAGCCTCCTCTGGCTTGAAGTACTTGCCGCCGTCGGAGAAAGAATCGGGCGTAACGTTCACTATGCCCATCACCTCACACACCGCCGCCCCCTTTCGCCAGCCGCTGCGCGACCGGGGCGAAACTGCGCCGGTGTTCCGGGCACGGGCCGAGCGTTTCCAGTGCGGAGAGATGGCGCGCCGTGGGATACCCCTTGTGCGCGGCGAAACCGTAGCCGGGGTAAAGACGCTCCAGCCGCAGGCAGTCTTCGTCGCGGGCGGTCTTCGCCAGAATTGACGCAGCGGCGATTAAAAGCGACTTGGCGTCGCCTTTAATCAGGTTGGTTGAATTGGGCAGCGAGGCGACCGGCAGCCCGTCGACGAGCACCGCCGGCGGCCTTTTCTCCCCCGCGGCGGACAGTCCGGCGGCGACTGCGTCCACGGCGCGTCGCATCGCCAGATGCGTAGCCTGGAGAATGTTGAGCCGGTCGATTTCCTCCGGCGAAGCGCTCGCCACCGCCCAGATGCAGCCATCGGCGTTTCTGACCGCCTCGGACAATGCCCGCCGTTTTTTCGGCGAAAGCTTTTTGGAGTCATTCACCTCGCGCCAGGCGCCGGCCGCCAAACCGGCGGCGACGGCGAGCGGCGCGGTGACTGCCGCCGCGAACACTCCGCCGGCGAGCGGACCGCGACCGGCTTCATCCACGCCGATCACCGGATCGCCCAGCTGGCGCTCGTGCTCGAGCGTCACGCTCAAACGAGTTTCCACCCGTTATGGCGCTTCACGTCGGCCCGCGCGTTGATCACCGCGTTGTCCGAAGTCTCCTTCTGCGCGTCCCATTTGAGCGACTTGACGCCGGTCTTAGCGCAGGAATTGGCGAGATGGGCGATTGTTATCGACCGGTGGCCGATTTCGCATGGGCAGGCCGTTTTCCAGTTGCGGTCGCAGATTCCGTCGATGAAGTCGCTTTCGTGCGAACCGCGCGAACGGTGCAGGCGCGTTTCGCTGTCGAGCAGGTCGGACTCCTTCCACGATGCAAGATGCGCCGGTTTCGTTATTTTGCCGCGGCAGACGGAGAGATCGCCCTTCGAGGAGTGGAAAACGAGCCCCGAAAGACCTCCGTTCTTGTCGCAGTCGCACACGGTGGCGCGGAAACCGTCTGCGTAGACGATGTCGAAACTGAACCTGGACGGCCAGGCGTAATACCTGTCGCTCACTTTGTCGATGTCGCTCGTGAAATTCTCGATCGCGACGGGTCCGTCCAGCTCGGTTCCGAGCGCCCACTGCAGAATGTCGATGTGATGCGCTCCCCAGTCGGTGATGCCGCCGCCACCGGTGCGTTCACCCCACCGCCACGTCATCGGCCCGTGAATGCCGGGGATGAAAGCGTTGTCCGGCCAGTGCTCGGCCGGACCCTGCCACATGTTCCATTCCGCCTCGTTGACGCCCCACCATTCCGGCGGTTTGCCCGGAGTGGTGTTGCGGGGAAAGCCCAGCGCGGTGTAGTCGTTTTTCGGCCAGCTGAGCCCGACCGTGCAGGTGCGGCAGTCGCCGAGGTAGCCGTTGCGCACGAGCTCCGCCGCCTGACGGAACTCCGCTGCGCTGCGCTGCTGCGAGCCCACCTGAAAGACCACGCGGTTGGCGGCCGCTGCCTTGCACATCTCGCGCCCTTCGGTTATGGACAGCGCCAGTGGTTTCTGGCAGTAAACGTGCTTGCCGGCGTTCATCGCGGCGATGGCGATGATCGCGTGCCAGTGATCCGGCGTGGTGATGCATACTGCGTCCACCGTCGGGTCGGCCACGACCTCCCGCCAGTCGGCGACGGCGCGGCAGCCTTTGTCTCCGTAGAACTTGTCGGCGATGTCTCGCAGTTCCTCACGGCCGCCCCAGACCTTTTTCTCCCAGTCGCCGCTGTATCCGTGCGCCTTCGTCCTGCGAACCGGATCGCACGTTACCGTGACCCGCGCGCGCGGATCCCGCAGAAAGCCCCACATGTTGTCCCTGCCCATCGTGCCGCAGCCGATGATGGCGACGTTCAGCCGGCCTGCGCCCTCCGGATGCCCCTCGGCGTCGAATCCGCCGCCGAGCGTTCCGCAGCCGCCAGCGAACAGCGTCGCCGCCGCCGACCCTTTGATGAATTCTCTTCTTTTCATTTTCAAGCTCCTTTCCGTTTTTCAAGTTCCTTCACGCGGCGGAAACCTTCCGCCATCGTTTCTTCGGGCGTGGTTCGCCAGTAGAGCGGGTTGAACAGCTCTATCGACAGCCACGGGTCGAGCCCCGCAGTGTCGAGCCGCGCGAAAATCTCCTCCCAGGGCGCGGCGCCGACCCCCGGCCATACGCGGTTGGCATCGGTCTGCTTCTCGCGGGGGATGTCGGTGAGATAATCGTTCACGTGCAGCACCGGCAGCATGCCCGGGCACAGCCGCGAATAGGAGGAGAAACTGCCTCCGCCGCGGAAGGTGTGGTAGACGTCGGCGAGCACCGCGGTATCTTTGCGCGGCACTTTGTCGAGCACATCCAAGGTGTCTTCAAGACGGTTCATGTTCACCGAGCCGCCCCAGTATTCAAGCAGCGGCTTCACCCCCATCTCGTCGCCGAGTTCGCACAGTTTGCCGTAGCGGCGCGCGATTTCGTCGGCTGTTAGTTCAGGGGAGCCTGGTTTGTGCACGCCGAACATCGACGCGGCTATGCAGGGGCAACCCATTTCGGCGAGCGCCTCCATGTCGCGCTTCGTCTCCTCCATCGCGACGGCGCGGATTCCCGCGTCGGGGTGCGCCCACGGTCCGAAGGCGATGCCGTTTATGAATTCCACGCCGCCGTCGCGCGCGATCTTTACCGCGTCTTCGAATTCGCCGCGAGCTCTCGCCGCGTGCACGTCTTTGAGCCACGGTTCGAAACCGGTGAATCCGGCCTCCACCGCCGCCTCCACCTGATCTTTCAGCGACAGCCCGTAGCCGCGTATAGTCGCCGGGTTGATGGCGATTTTGCGGCGAGGCCACGAAAACGGCATCCTGCAGCCGGCGAAACCGGCCGCCAGCGCGGCGCATCCGCCGAGAAAGCCTCTCCTGTCAGTCATGATTTACTCTGCCTCCATTTCCTTTGCCGGTGGTCACAGCGTGACTCCGTCTTTGAATATCGCGATTTCGCGGTCGCCGGCGCATTCGTTCGACGCCGGGAGACCGGCCGCGACCGATACGACCGCCGCGGCGAAATCATCCACTTCAGGCCGCGCCATCGCGTCCCAGTCGATCCAATGCGGCTTGCTGCGGGCGAGCGCGGTGTTGGAGGCGATCTTCACCGTCGGCACCACCCCGACGAACGGGGTTCCGCGTCCGGTCGTGAAGAGCACGAGGTGGCAGCCCGCCGCCGCGAGAGCCGTCACCGCAACAGGGTCGTTGCCCGGACCGCTCAGCAGCGTCAGACCCTTCTCTTTCACCTGCGCGCCGTAGTCTAGCACGTCGACTACCGGCGAAGAACCGCCCTTCTGCACGCAGCCGAGCGACTTGTCCTCCAGCGTGGAGATCCCCCCCGCTTTGTTGCCCGGCGAGGGGTTCTCGTAGCACGGCTGGCCGTGGCGGGCGTAATAGTCTTTGAAATCTTCGATCATCCTGACGCATCTCGAAAACGTCGCCTCGTCGCGGCAGCGGTTCATAAGCAGCTTTTCCGCGCCGAACATCTCAGGCACTTCGGTGAGCACCGTCGACCCGCCCCGGGCGATCAGCCAGTCGCTGAAACGACCCACGAGCGGATTCGCCGTCATCCCTGAAAAACCGTCTGACCCCCCGCACTTGAGACCCACCACGAGCTCCGACACCGACGCCGGCGTGCGCTCCGTGAC
The DNA here is from genome assembly GCA_017652705.1 of Kiritimatiellia bacterium. Lineage (GTDB taxonomy): Bacteria > Verrucomicrobiota > Kiritimatiellia > RFP12 > UBA1067 > UBA1067. The sequence goes on from JAGCAM010000098.1 coordinate 12,217, forward strand.
GCGGTTCGCCTCGAGTTCGCCGATCAGCCGGCGGCCGGTTTCAAATTCGTCACCGTCATCCTGCGCCAGCATGAAGCGGATGTTGAGCGCGGCCGTGTCGCCGATTCTGCAGCGGAAAGATTCAAGGGTGTTGTTCTCGCAGCCGAGACCGACCACCAGAACCCCGCCGGCGTTCGGGTGCCGGCAAAGCGCCGCGAGCAGCCCCGCTGTGCGCTCGTGATCGCCGCCGAGCTGCGAGCAGCCGTACGGATGCGTCAGCGCGAAGCCTCCGCATGACGCGGCCAGCCGCCGCACAAGCCCGTTCACGCACCCGACCGTCGGCACCACCCAGATGTCGTTGCGTACGCCGATGCGGCCGTCCGGCCGGCGGTACGCCGGAAATTGCGGGGCTTCAACCGGAGCGGGGCGCTCCACCGCCGACGGTTCGTAGCGGTATTCCGCCCTCACGTCGAGACCGGTGCGCAGATTGTGCACGTGAACGTGTTCTCCCGCGGCTATGTCACGCGTCGCCCGGCCGATCGGCATGCCGTATTTCACGACGTTCTCCCCGGCGGCGATGCCGCGAAGCGCGTATTTGTGCCCGTCCCCGCGCACCTCCACGTTGTCCGCCGGATTGATGATCATCGCCGCCCTTTTAGACTCCGGCCCCGTCGTAATGCCGCGCCATCGCCTCGTAGCCGGACATCATGTTCCGCGGCAGCTCCCCCCTCAGGCGATGGTAGTCGATCACCACAGGCAGACACCGCGTTTCCCACTTCGCGACCGTGTTGAGCGCGATCGACTCGAGCCGATGGTGCGCGAAAGGATTCGAAAAACGCTCCACTACGCTCCTGGCGTATTCGATTTTTTCCGCCTCAGGCAGATCGACGGTAGGGAATATTTCGTCGAAAATCACCCGGTGCACGAAAGCGCCGAACTCCGGATCGGCCATCGCCCCGGCGACTTCGGTGAAGCCGCGCTCCAGCGCCGGATACACCATCGTGGTGTGCGTCGCGTTGAGAAAGCGCACCTTCCTTACGCGGTACGGCCTCATGTCGGCAGTGTAAACGACGTTCAACCCCGCCGCCTTGAGCGGCAACTCCGCCTCGAGGTCGAACCCCTCCGGCGTCTCGATCACGAAAAAGTGGAACGGCTCGCCGCAGACGAGCGCCTCGTCGCGCTCACCGAGTTCCGCCGCGTACCTCGCCGCCGCCTCCGGCTCGGGGCGCCCGGCGACAATGCGGTCGACGAGCGTCGAACAGAAAACGCATTCACTCCCGATCCAGTCGGCGGTTTCAGAGTCTCCTTCGTCCGCGGCATGTTGAAGCACGCAGGATTTGAGTTCCCGGCCGTTGTTTTCGATCAGTTCGCACGGTATGAAAACGAGCCCCCCGAGACCTGCCCTGCAGCGCGCCCTCGCCAGCCGCAGCACCTTCGCCGGAAAAGTGTCCGCGCCTTTCACATGCTGGATGCCCGCCTCGGTGGTGTTCGAAAAGACGAAGCGCAGGTCGGGTTCCACCGCGTGGCGCTCGATTTCATCTGAAGTCGACACTCCGCTCACGCAGTTCACTTCGCCTATCTCCTCCACCGTTTCGCCGCCGGAGATTCCGCGCAGACAGGTGTGGTAGCGACCGCCGCGGCCGTTGAGCGCCCGTGAAGCGGAGCTCAGCTCCGTCCCGATCGGCTGGATTATCCGCACCGTCGAGTCGAAGCCGGTGCGCTCGTTCATGCGCTGAACCATCCAGTCGATGAAACAGCGCAGAAAATTACCCTCCCCGAACTGGAGTATTCTGTTTTTCATCCTCACCTCACGAACAGAGTTTCACCGACGACGATCCGTCGGCTTCAACCGTGACGAGCGCGTACGAATTCACGTCCGCCGCGTAATCTCCGATCACCGCGGCTCTAAGCGTGTAATAACTGATTCCGTTCAGTTCGCGGAATCCGCCGCCGTGTTCGTGGCCGGTATAGACGCTCTTGACTTTGCCGGACTTCTCAAGCACCCTGCGCACAGCCGCCGCGTTCTTGAGCCCGTGCGCGCCACCCGCCTTGTCGTCGATGCGCTGATGGCAGAAGACGACCGCCGGGCCCGCGCTCTGCGCGAGAACGTCTTCCAGCCAAGCGAGCTGCGCCGGCGGTATGTTCGCGTCGGTCCAGTCCCAGTTGCCGGGGAAGTAGTCCTGCATCTTCGAATTGTAGCACCCGTCCAGCACGGCGAAAGTGACGCCGCCGACCGTGAAAGCGTAGTGCGCCTCCGCCGGTGCGCCGGCGTTCCAGATGTGCGAAAGCACCTCCGGCTTGGAGAGGCAGTCCATTTCGTGGTTGCCGAGCACGTGGTACCGGTCACCCTTGAAACCGGCGAAGACTTTTTCGATGCGGTCGAGACACGCAAGCGTCTTTCCCTTGTCCGCCGACTGGTCTTTGAAGTCGCCGAGTTCGATGAGAAAATCGGGGCTGAGTCGGTTCATCGTCATCACGCATTCGGCCAGTTTCTCGCACGACTGCCGGTAGTAGCGGCTGCCGTTGGCGCCGCCGAAATCGATGGTATCCTTCTCCGCGTAGTGCAGGTCGGTGATCATGCCGAACCTGACCGGACCGTCCCCGAACATCGCCGTTTTGCACCCGGCCGTCGCGCCGAGCGCCGCGCAACCGCCGATGAAATCCCTTCTGCCGATCATCTCCGCCGCCGCCTCCCGTCAGTACCGGAAAACGCAACGTCCGCCGGTGCGCTCCGCTATGATGTCGTCCCACTCCGGCGGACGCCTTTCGTCTTCCCTCGCCGGCCTCGGGAAGAAGAAATCCTTCTGAACGAATTCGGCCTGCGCCATGTGTTCGTCCGCCCTGAACACGGTGTAGCCGATGTCGCCCCAGTGCCCGGTCGAAGGCAGGCAAAGCGTACGGACAATTCCGCGGCTGCCCCAACCTTTCAAGTTCCAGCTCGGTATCCACCTGTGGAGATGTCCGTATATGTAACCGGCGATCAGCGGGAATTCGTTGAATCTCGACGCGAGGGGTTTGCCGCAGACTTTAAGTTCGTTCACCGGAAAATGCGAAGCGAGAATCGTCCGCTTGGTCATACCCTTGAGATATGCGAGCAGCCACTCCTGATGTTCGTTGTCGAGAGCGCCGCTGACCGGTCCCATGTCGGTGTTTTTGCGTTCGTCCTTGCCCTGCAGCCCGTCGAGCATGAGCAGATCGACCGGCCCCAGATCGGTTTTGGTGACGATTTTGCCCGGCAGCAGAGTGCGACCGCGGTATTCCGGCCAGACCGAGAGGAAAGTGGAACGGCGGTCGTGGTTGCCCATGCCGAGAGTGACTTCCATGCCGGCGTCGATCAACCGCTCAAGCATCGGTCTGGAGGTGCGGTATTCGCGCTCGAGACCGCATGTGTAGGCGATGTCGCCGAAGGCGATCACGCGCCTCGGCCGCGGGTTCATCGCGAGAATTTCGTCGACCGTCCTGTCGAAGAACCGGTACTGGTAGCAGCCCATGTCGCGCACGTGCAGATCCGACACGAAAACGGTGAGCCGGTCGTCGACCTTCATCGGCTTGAACGATCGGCATCCGGCGACGGTCATCGCCGCGGCCGAACCGAAGAGAAACGATCTTCTTGATATGTTGTTGTAGAGTAGAGATCCTCGCATCGGTGTTGCCGCCGATGCGACTTCCCCCTCGTCAAACCGGACGTGCGGATTTCCCGCATCCGGCTTTCCCCGTAGAGCTGCGTTCGTCATAGTTTTGCTTTTCCTTTCTCCGCTTTTGCAGGTTGTTGCTTATTATATATAATACCGATTTTTTCTGTCAATACCGCCGTCTGCGGACATCCGCCCATTGAATTTCAGCCGGTAGACGCGCCATGTCCCTATATCCTGACGAGTCTGGCGCACCGTGTAATGGTTTCAGCGCGTCCGTTTCGGCTTCGGCTGCCATGACCCGCTTGGCCACTGGATGCCTTTCGGTTGGGAATATCGAGGCGTACATACGGGACTTCACTTTCGTTTGGCTCATTCCTTCGTCGGGCTGAGCTTCTGTGCGTCGGTCGTGCACCCGCTTGCGCGCCCTTCGGGTCGCCTTCGGCGAGGTTCCCTTTGAAAGGCGTTCGCCTTTCTGCGGTGCATCTTAGCACAGCCAGCCGTCCTATCAACGTGCCATTCCCTCCGTTGAGAAGATTCCTTTCGTTTTACGAGTTCTGCCAAGTTTTGCTTGGCGCACCATTCCAACCTTCTCTTTTTTCTAAATCATCACATGCTGGCGTTCGAGTTCCCGCCTGATTTCCGCATATCCGAGCCGGCGCGGCGCCACGCCGCGTTTCGCCGCCAGCGCCGCCGCCACCCCCGCTGCCTGCCCAGTCACGAAACACGGGCAGATCAGCCGGAAAGTGTCGATCGTATCGCCCCGCCCCAGACACCTCCCTGCGCAAAGCAGATTGTCCACGCTTTTGGGCACCAACTGGCGGTACGGAACCTGAAAGGCCCCGTGCGCACCGTCATGCCCGCACCATCCGACCGGGTCGTCAAAACCCGCGCCCGACGCGATTTCGCGGCGGCCGACCACGAACTCCGCCTCGATGAGACGGCTCGCCCGCGGGCCGATCTGCGAACAGGTGTTGGCGGTGAAAACCTCCTCCCAGCCGGGCGTACGGCGCATCTCGAGAACTTTCTTCCAGTTTCTCGCTCGGTGGTAGACTTCCGCCGCCGAAAGATCGCGTACCGACAGTCCGTTGCCTTTCGGCCCGAGATCGGAATACCACCCGGTGCTGGGATTGCCCTCGTTGCCGCGCTGCGGGAATTTTGCCGCGGCGCCGGCCGGCGGTTTGACGCGGTCCATGTTCGCCCACCGCGAAACGAAGCCGATCGAATGGGTGATCTGCCGGTAATCGCCGCCCGCCCTGAAAAGCATGTCGGCGTCGCCGGTGCAGTCGACGACCTGCTTCGCCAGCACCGCCTGCCGGCCCTCCTTGGACTCGAACACCACGCCGAGAACCCCTGCGCCGTCCTGCACGACGTCCACCCCCCAGCTGTGGAAGAACATCTCGACCCCGTTCTCGGCGATCATCGCGTCCATCACCACTTTCGCGCATTCCGGATCGACCGTCGGCTGCCAGTGGCGCTTCGGGCAGACGCTTTCCGGCGGATTCGAAAACGCCTTGCCGTAGGCGCCGCAGCGCTTCATGAACTCTTCGCAGACGCCGCGCGTCACCAGCGACCAGCCGGAGCCGTCCTTTCTGCACGGCGACAGCATGATAAGCACCATGCCGTTGGTGAAGAGCCCGCCGAGCGAACCGTAGCGCTCGATCAGGGCGACTTTGGCGCCGGCG
>JAGCAM010000099.1 GCA_017652705.1 Kiritimatiellia bacterium
ACCCTGGCCGAGATCGACGCCGCGCGCACCGCGGCGGACCTTGCCGCGCTCGCGGGGGCGGCGCCCGCCCGGGAGAAGCGCGCATGAAACACCTTGTCATAATCGGCGCCGGCGGGTTCGGCCGGGAAATGTTCGGCGCGGCGCGCGAAGCGGTCGGCTACGGCGCGCTCTTCGACGTCAAGGGATTTCTCGACGCCCGCCCCGGTGCGCTCGACGCCTTCGCCGGCTACCCGCCGGTGGTTGGCGATCCCGCTGCGTACACGCCGGCTCCCGACGACGTTTTCATCACGGCGCTGGGCGACATCGCCGCCCGCCGCCGGTGCGCCGAGGCCGTCGAGAAGCGCGGCGGCCGGTTCATCTCGGTCGTGCACCGGTCGGCGGCGGTAGGCCCCAACGTGGCCGTCGGCGAAGGTTCGTTCGTCGCCGCCAACGCGGTGCTGACCGCCGATGTGAAGGTCGGTCGCCACGTGGCGGTTTTCCACGGTTCGTCGGTCGGCCACGACTCGGTGCTGTGCGATTTCTGCCATGTCTACGCGCAGTGCGCGATCGGCGGCGGAGTGACCGTCGGCGAAGGCGCGGCGGTGTATCCCGGCGCCGTGGTGGTGCCGCGGCGCAGAATCGGCGCCGGCGCCGTCGTCGGCGCCGGCTCGACGGTGTTCCTGAACGTGGAGGACGGCGCGAGGGTGTTCGGCAGCCCCGCCGCGCCGGTGAGGTAGTGGCGCTTCTGACGGGGAGGGTGCGATGGCTGATTCCACGGTAGAGCGGTTGACCGGCTTGATCAGGGAGACTTCCTCGTCGCTGCCCGCCGACGTCCTCGCGGCGCTCGGCGCCGCGCTGCGCCGCGAGAAGCGGGGCTCGCCCGCGTCGGAGGTGCTGAAGACCATCCTCGACAACTGCGCAGTCGCCGCGGCGCGCGGCACCCCGCTCTGCCAGGACACCGGCTCGCTGACTTTCTTCGTCGACGAATCGCTCCGCCGCCGGGTGACGCCGGAGAAGCTGAAGGCGGCCGTGGCGGCGGCGACAGCCGCCGGTTGCCTGCGGCGCAACACGATCGACGCGGTGACCGGCGCTTCCCGGGACGACAACTGCGCCGAAGGCGCCCCGGCGGTGCATTACGTCCGGCCGGCGGGCGGCGGCGGCAGGCCGTCCGTTGCGCTTCTGATGAAGGGCGGCGGCTCCGAAAACATGTCGCGGCAGTATTCGCTGCCCGACGCCGGACTCGCCGCCGGGCGCGATCTCGAGGGCGTTCGCAGATGCGTTCTCGACGCGGTTCAGAAAACCCAGGGGTACGGCTGCGCGCCGGGCGTGCTCGGCGTATGCATCGGAGGCGACCGCGCCGCCGGCTACGCCGTGGCGAAAGAGCAGCTGCTGCGCCCGCTGGACGAGCGCCCGGGCAGATTCGAGGCGCGGCTGCTGCGCGAGGCGAATTCGCTCGGGATCGGCCCCATGGGCCTGGGCGGGCGCACCACGCTGCTGGGGGTGAAGGTCGCGGCGCGGACGCGCGTCCCGGCGTCGTTTTTCGTGACCGTCGCGTACATGTGCTGGGCGGTGCGCAGGCGCTCGATTCAGTTTTAAGGCCGGGGGGAGTCGCGGTGAAGCAACTGGTCTGTCCTTTCAGCGAAAAAAGCGTGCGCGGTCTCGCCGCCGGCGACGCCGTGGCGATTCACGGCCGCATCTACACCGGCCGCGACAAGTTCCACAAATATTTCGCCGACGGCGGGCGTCTGCCGGTCGACTTCAGAAACGGAGCCTTGTACCACTGCGGTCCGGTCGTGATTGAAAGAGGCGGCGGATACGCGGTCGTGTCGGCGGGGCCCACCACGTCGGTGCGCGAGAACGCGTACGAACCGGCGTTCATCGAGGCGTCCGGCGTGCGGGTCATCATCGGCAAGGGCGGCATGGACTCCGCCACGCTCGCGGCGATGAAGAAATTCGGCTGTGTCTACATACAGGCCGTGGGCGGCGGCGGCGCCGCCTACGCCGATTCCGTGAAGCGGGTGGCGGGGGTTTCGCTGCTGAAGGAATTCGGGGCCGCCGAGGCGGTGTGGCATCTCGACGTCGAAAACTTCCGCGGAATCGTCGCCATGGACGCTCGCGGCCGTTCTCTGTTCGACGACGTGCGCCTCGCCTCGCTCCGCAGGCTTGAAGAGATGTTCCGCTCGTGAACAAGGTGGTTCCTTGGCGACCTGGCCGTGCCGCGCACTTTCGGCGGGACCGGTTCCACGTCGGCGTGCGGCGCTCCTTCGGCTGCCCACTTGTGCGAATCCGCGGTTTTTGGTAAAATACACGCCAATCTGCGACTGTCTCAGGAGGTCATCCCTGCCGCGGGGTTCGCTTGCGCGGGCGCTTCGGCGTTCTCGTCGTGAAACGCAGGCGGGGTGAAGACGGCTTCCCGGTCCGCAGGTGAAAGCGAAAGAAAAGAGAAAGATGAAAATCGACAAAGCCGCCATCAAGAGCGAATACCAGCGTCACGACCGGGACACCGGGTCGAGTGAGGTGCAGATCGCGATACTCACCAGGGAAATCGAAGCGCTCACGGTGCATCTCAAGGCCAACAAGAAAGACCATTCGAGCCGGTACGGTCTGCTGCGCAAGGTGCAGAACCGCCGCAAGCTGCTCGATTATCTGAAGCGCGAGAACGAACCCGGTTACCGCGATCTCATCAAGCGGCTCGGTCTCAGGCGCTGACGGCGGCGCCGGCCGTTCCTGGGAGCGCGGGTCTTCGGTGCAGACCGGGGCCCGGTGCGGGGTTTACAAACAGAAAGAAAAGAAAGAGAAGAGAGAGACAGGCAATGCAAGGTGCAAAGCAATTCAAGGTCGACATCGCGGGGACGGATCTCGTGATCGAGACCGGGCTCCTCGCCCAGCAGGCGGCGGGGGCGGTCACCGTCTCGTACGGCGACACGACGGTCTTCACGGCCGTCACCAACACGGACACTCCGCGGGAGGGCATCGACTTTTTCCCGCTGCAGTGCGAATACCGCGAGAAGTTCTACGCGGCCGGCAAGTTTCCCGGGGGGTTCTTCAAGCGCGAGGCGAGGCCTTCGGCGAAGGAGATTCTGGTCGCCCGCATGTGCGACCGTCCGATACGGCCGCTGTTCCCCGAAGGCTACTACAACGACGTCCAGGTGAACGGCACGCTCATCCAGAGCGACGGTCTCCGCGAGGCGGACTTTCTGGCGGTCAACGCGGCGTCGGCGGCGCTGCACATTTCGGAGATCCCGTTCATGGGTCCGATCGGCTGCGTGCGCATCAGCCGGGTCGACGGTCAGTGGGTGATCAACCCGACGCACGAGCAGAAGGCGAAGAGCGACATCGACCTGCTCTACGCCGGGCTGAAGGGCAAGTTCCTGATGATGGAGGGTTCGGCTTCCGAGATTTCGGACGAAGACTTCATCGCGGCGCTGAAGCGCGCCCACGAAGAAGTTGAAAAGATCATCGATCTCCAGGTCGAGATGCGCCGCGCGCTCGGCAAGCCCGACAAGGTGGTCGCCGACGTGCCGCAGCCGGCGGACAAGATGGATTTCATGCGCGCCGAAGGCGGCGAGGCGCTGGCGGCGGCGCTGCTCATCAAGGGCAAGCTGGAGCGCCAGGGCAAGGTGTCGGCGATCAAGGAGGACCTGCTGAAGAAGGTGAGCGAAAAGTGGCCGGAGGTCGACGCGGTCGGTTTCGTGCACCTCTTCGACGCGCTCGAGATCGAGACCGTGCGCAGGAACGTGCTCGTCCACGGCAAGCGCATCGACGGCCGCGCCCAGCACGAGATACGTCCGCTTTCGGCGCAGGTCGGCGTTCTGCCGCGAGTGCACGGTTCGGCGATTTTCTCGCGCGGCGAGACGCAGTCGCTGGCGACGGTGACGCTCGGCACGAAGAAGGACGCGCAGGAGCTCGACTCGGTGACCGGCGGCGACCTCTCGAAGCGGTTCATGCTGCACTACAACTTCCCGCCGTACTGCACGGGCGAAGTCGGGCGGCTCGGCTCGACCGGGCGCCGCGAAATCGGGCACGGCGCGCTCGCCGAGCGTTCGATCGCCGAAGTGCTGCCGGACGATTTCCCGTACTCGATACGGGTCGTCAGCGAAATCATGGGCTCGAACGGGTCGTCGTCGATGGCGTCGATCTGCAACGGGTGTCTCGCGCTCATGGACGCCGGGGTGCCGCTCAAGCGCACGGTCGCGGGCATTTCGATAGGCCTTTTCACCAACGACGACCAGACCCAGAAGGTCCTCGTGACCGACATTCTCGGCGCCGAAGACCACTGCGGCGACATGGACTTCAAGGTCGGCGGCACCCGCAAGGGCATCACCGGCTTCCAGGTCGACCTCAAGCTGCGGGGCCTCACGTGGGATCTCGTCGAAGGCGCGGTGCGCGCGGCGCACGACGCGAGGCTCAAGATCATCGATTTCATGGAGACGGTGATCCCCGCCCCGCGCGCGGAACTCAACAGGTACGCGCCGCGCATCGAGGAGATGCAGATACCGGTCGACAAGATCGGCGCGCTCATCGGGCCCGGCGGTTCGAACATCCGCGCGATAGTCGAGAAAACCGGCGCCCAGATCGACATCGACGACGACGGCAAGGTCGCGATCTTCGCGACGTCCAAGGAGTCGATGGAGGCGGCGAAGCGCGAGGTGGGCGCGGTTTCGGCGGTCGCCGAGCCGGGCAAAATCTACGAAGGCAAGGTCACCGGAATCAAGAATTTCGGCGCGTTCGTCGAAATCCTCCCCGGCATGGACGGCCTCTGCCACATCAGCGAGTTCTCCGACAAATTCCTCAAGTCGATGGACGGCGTGTGCAAGGTCGGGGACGTCATCAAGGTCAAGTGCCTCGACGTCGACGAGCGCGGCCGCATCAAGCTCAGCCGCAAGGCCGCGATGGCCGAGCTCGACGGGCAGCAGCAGGCGTGAACCGCTAAAGGGAAGGGGTCGCAGAATGAACAACGAACTGCTGAAGGCGGCGCACGAAAAGGTGCAGTCCGTGCCGGTGCTGGTGAACCTCATCAGCAGACGGGAGCGCGAGCTGATCGCGGGGGCGAAGCCGCTGATCAAGCCCGAATCGCTGGACGTGGACAAGTGCGACATCGCGCTCCAGGAGGTGGCGGAGGGCAAGCTGATCGCGGAGATCGATTTCGACGCGATCGCCAAAGCCGAAGAAGCCAAGACCAAATGGAACAAGAAGCACACCAACATCAACTCGCTCTACGCCGACTGACCGGCGCGGAGTGAAACGGCGGCGCGGGGGGTCGGACATGGCCGGCAAAGGCAGTCGGAAGGAGTTCAATCCCGTGTTCGCCGAAAACCGCCGTGCGCGGCACGACTACACCGTACTCGACACCGTCGAGTGCGGTGTGGTTTTAACCGGCACCGAAGTGAAGTCGGTGCGCAGCGGCGGCGTGTCGCTTGCCGGCGCGTACGGCGCGGTGCTCGGCGGCGAGTTGTGGCTGATGGGGGCGGACATCGCCGCCTACAAGTTCGGCAACCGGTTCAACCACGAGCCGAAAAGCCGCCGCAAGCTGCTGGTGCACGCGAAGGAAGTGCGCGAGCTGCGCATGAAGACGGAGGCGAAGGGGCTCACGCTGATACCGCTGAAAGTCTTCCTCAGGCGCGGCAGGATAAAAGTCGAACTCGGCGTCTGCCGCGGCAAGGCGCAGCACGACAAGCGCGAGGCGATCAGGCACCGCGAGCTGAACCGCGACCTGCGGTCGCTCGCGCGCTGACGCCGGCGGGTTCGACGCGCCGCGCCGCCGCGTCACTTCCTCCAGAGGATAAGCGCGTTCTCCTCTATGCCGTACTTGCCGGCGAGGATCTTCATGGTGCCTTCGTCGACGATTTCGGTGAGGACCTCTTCGACCTGGTCCCGCAGTTCGGTGTTGCCGAGCTTGAAGCCGATTCCGCAGGTTTCAGTCACTAAGGCTTCGCCCAGCATTTCGAATTTGCCGGGCATGTCGGCCATTTTCCTCCTGGCGACTCCGACGTCGAGGGCCACGGCGTCGAGCGCGCCCGTGTCCAGTTCGCCGACCGCCTGGTTGCAGTCCGGCTCCGCGATTAGTTTTTTGAAAGCTGCGCCGAGTCTGGCGGCGGCGGCGTTGGACGGGTCTTTGCCCGAAAGCGCCTTCTGCACCGGGGTGTCGGCCTGCACCCCGACCGTCTTGCCGGCGAGGTCTTTGAGCGTTTTGACCGGCGAGCCTTTTTTCACCAGCACGACCTGGGAGTTGTCGATGTAGGCGCTGCTCCAGGTGTAGGCTTTTTCGCGCCCCTGCATGGTGAAACCGCTCCAGATGCAGTCGACGGCGCCGGAGTCGAGCGCCACGTCCTTCGAGTCCCAGTTGATCGGGTTGGCGACGAACCGCCAGCCTTTTTTCTCGCAGACGGCCCGGGCGAGGTCGAGGTCGAAGCCCTTGTAGCCGCCGCCGTCTTTGCAGCAGTAGGGGGGGGACTCCGGGTCGAAGCCAACCACGAAACGCCCGTCGCTCAGCGTGGAGCGTCCGGAGCAGCCGCAGACGGCGGCAGCGGCCGCGATGGCCGCGGCGGTTAAAAACGAGATGTTCTCAGTCATTTTCTCCTCCTCCCGGTTGGGTCGACGCCTCCCGTTCGACGCCGGTAATTCTATCATACCGCCTGCCGCCGGGTCAAGCCCGTTGACACGCATACCCCGATTTTTGAACCTAAAAAAAGCAGTTGAAATCTTCCTATGACACTTTATCTCACGCAGAGGCGCAGAGACGCAGAGTATTTTTAAGTTGTCGCGTAATTTTACGACCTTGCTTCATTCACCAAAAAGGTGAATGACCGCAATCGGTTGTCTAAAACTATAACCGCGCAGAACACTCATGTATCCTTTGTACTCCTCCATTTCTCTGCGACTCTGCGGCTCTGCGTGAGTATTCAACTGACGATTTTAGGTTTACTCTGGCAAAGCACACCGTAGAAATCGGGATAAGCGTGCCGTTGACAACTGCGATGCGAATTTGCTATACTGTGCGCCGATTAGACGGATAAAGCGATGAACACGACGTTTCGACTTAGCGCGATTACCGGGCTGGGCCTCATTATCGGGGCCCTGGCGGGTCAGCGCATGCCGGGATAGATGGAATCTGAAATCGACGGCGATGAAGGCGAACCCGCTCACGGAGAAGAGCGGGTTCGCTTCGTTTTTAAGAGGAAAGAAATGGAGCAAAAAGAGATGAAGGAATTCAAGTTGACCGACCCGTTCGGCACGGCGCCGTCGCAGGCGCCGTTCACCCAGTCCGTCTCGACCGGCGTGCCGTGGCACAACCTCCCCGTGACGCGCGAATACACCCTCGGGCAGCTCCTCGACCAGACGATCGCGCGCTGCGGCGAGAACGACGCCGTCATCTACGCCGACCGCGATTTCCGCCTCACCTGGTTCGAGTTCGGCGAGGAGGTGGATCTGGTCGCCAAGGGCCTGATGGCGCTCGGCGTCAAGCGCGGCGAGAAGATCGCGCTCTGGGCCACGAACGTGCCGCACTGGGTCGTGCTCATGTTCGCCGCGGCGAAGATCGGCGCCATCCTGCTGCCGCTCAACACGAACTACAGAAGCCACGAGATGGACTTCGCGCTCACGCAGTCCGACACCGAGAACCTCTTCATCATCTCCGGCTACCGCGACTGCGACTACGTGCAGGTCGTCAACGAACTCGTGCCGGAGCTGAAGGAACAGCCGCGCGGCGAGCTGAAGAGCGCCAAGTACCCGCATCTGCGGCGGGTGTTCTTTCTCGGCGGCGAAAAGCACCGCGGCATGTATTCGCTCAACGAGGTGAAGTCGCTCGCGTGCGAGACGGCGCAGGCCGACTACCTCGCGCGCCAGGCCGAGTGCGACGTGAACGACGTCGTCAACATGCAGTACACGAGCGGCACGACGGGTTTTCCGAAGGGGGTGCAGCTCACGCACCGGAACATCGCCAACGACGGCTTCTGGATCGGCGCGTGCCAGAACCTCTCTTCGCGCGACCGCGTGTGCATACCGGTGCCGCTCTTCCACTGCTTCGGGTGCGTGCTCGGCGTCATGAGCTGCGTCAACCACGGCTCGACGATGGTGTTTCTCGAGAAGTTCGACCCCGTGCAGGTGATGACGTCGATCGAGCGCGAGAAGTGCACGGCCACCTACGGCGTGCCGACGATGTACATCGCCATGCTCGACCACCCGCTCTTCCCGAAGTTCGACTTCCGCAGCCTGAGGACCGGCATCATGAGCGGCTCGGCCTGCCCCGTGCACCGCATGCAGCAGGCGCAGGACAAGATGTTCATG
>JAGCAM010000100.1 GCA_017652705.1 Kiritimatiellia bacterium
CGCACCACGACGCGCTTCGGGCAGTGTCGCGAATCCCGAGCGCGAAGAACTCATGAGTTCGCGCGTTCGGCAGGACTAGCCGCCTGGACGAAGCCGACAACGCCGGATTGCCAACCTTAACGAAACGACAAGCCCCCAACTTCCGGCTAAACTTTCGTTTAGCCTTTCTAAGTTTCGTTTACTTTGGCAAACGGCCAATATTTTGACAAAACGCATGTTGCAAGGAGTTTTTTGCAGAAAAAAATTCAACCGGCATCTTGACGTTGCGCGTATTCTTTGTATACTGGAAAAAATGAAAACTGCAACAAGAGAAGTGGCCGTGTTCTCGCGGACGCACCACTTCGACGTCTCGCCTGACACGCTGCAGGACGTCGGACGAACTGAACCTCCTCGCCGCGAACAACGACCCGGTCAACCCCAGAAACGCCTGGCGCGTGAGGTCGCTATCACAAAATGATGCATTGATCAGCCCTTTCTCCTTCGCTTCTTCCGGCTGCCTCGGTTCCTTCCGTCGCCGGGTCGCGCCGCTTTCGCCCTTACACCGTCAAGTTTACCATTTTTAGCGGTTAAATCAATCCCAGCCGCTGGCGCGGACGCCGCTTTCGGCGCACCAAACCGGTCGGGGTCTTTGATGCTTGGGGCGGTTTCGGAGGAAACGAAGTCCTTGCCCGGCAGCAGCGCGTTGAGGAGGATGCCCGCCATCGCGCCGGCCGCGAGACCGGAAAGGGCGACGTTGACGCCGGCTACCGAGAAACGGATCGACCCCGCCTTCGAGAAAGACACGCCGAGCGCGAGCACGAGGATTACCGCGGCGATCAGCATGTTGCGCCCTTTTGAAAAATCGACGCGCCCCTCCACCAGATTGCGCGCGCCGGCGGAGGCGATCATGCCGTAGAGGACGAACGAGACGCCGCCGATCGTCTCCGCCGGAACGGTGTCGATGAACGCGGTGAACTTCGGGCAGAACGAGATGAACACGGCGATGACCGCGGCGACGCGTATCACTCTCGGATCGTGAACGCCGGTGATCGAAAGAACTCCTGTGTTCTCGCCGCAGGTGGTGTTCGCCGGCGCGCCGAAGAGGGATGCAAGAAAGGTGGCGAGACCGTCGCCGGAAAGGGTGCGGTGCAGACCGGGGTCGGCGAAAAAATTCCGGCCGACGATGGATGAAATCGCCGAAACGTCGCCGACGTGTTCCATGACGGCCGCGAACGACAGCGGCATGATGACCGCGAAGGCGGTGGCGGCCGCCCCCCAGTCGATGTTGCGCAGGACGGGGAACACCGTGTTCCCGGCCGCAACTGGCAGCCCCGCCCACGCCGCCGCGGCGACCCGTCCGTAGTCGATCGGCACGCCGCGGCCGAGGACGTTGCCGAGCAGATAGGCGGTCAGATACGACACTGCGACGCCGGAAAGCACCGGGACGACTCGCAGCATGCCTCTGGCGAAGACCGAGACGCCGATCACGGTGACGATTCCGGCGAGCGCCACGCACCAGTTCAACGACGCCGAACCGCCGGCGGCCGTCATCGCGGCCATGCACGCGTCGTAGTCGGCGCCGCCCGAAAACCGCCCGAACATGCAGGAATTGAGCGCCACCGGGGCGAGCACGAGACCGATGCAGATTATAATCGGGCCCGTCACCACCGGAGGGAAGAGCGTCACGACCCGCTTCACGCCGCAGACTTTCACGAACGCCGCGACCGCGAAGTAGAGCAGAGATCCCGCCGCGACGCCGAGACAGGCGTACTGCAGCGCGGCGCCGACGGTCAGATTCTCGAAGCCGGGCTTTCCGCAGAGGGCAGTCATCGCCGCGTAGCCGGGGATGAATGCGAAGGGACTTCCGAGGAAGGCTGGCACCCTGAGTCTCGTGACGAGGTGGAACACGATCGTGCCGGTGCCGGCCCACAGCAGCGTGGCCGACGGCGAAAGCCCGGTCAGAACCGCCACGAGCATCGTCGCGCCGAACATGGCGAACAGATGTTGCACGCCAAGCGCGACCGTGCGCACCGCGCCGGGCAGACGCGAACCGCCGAAATGCTCCGATGGTGAAGATGCGAAAGTTTTTTTCGCCGCGCGCGGTCTCATCACTTCACCGCGTCAACCGCGCGCGTGCACTCCTGGCCGCCGCGGGAATCCTTCACCGACCATCCGAGCGCGGCGAGTTCACCGCGCAGCCGGTCGGACTCCCCCCAATCGCGCGCTTTCCGCGCGGCGGCGCGGAGGTCGAGCAGCCGTCTCACTTCCTCCGGCAGCTCCGTCTTCGCGGCGCGGCCGAAAAAGATGACGCCGAGAACTTCGTCCATGCGCCTGAACACGGGGAGCGTCCCCCCGCCGCCTTTGCCGTTGACGTCGCGCACGAGCTCGAAGAGCGCGGCGAAGGCCTTGGGCAGATTGAGGTCGTCGTTGACGGCCGCGGTGAATTCGTCGAGCCGCTCCGACGCCCAGCCGGGCGTCTCGCCGTCGGTCGCCTTTTCCACGCACGCGTCGACGCGGGCGAGCGCGCGGCGCGCGTTCTCAAGGGCGTCGAAGGCGAAGTTAAGCCCGCTGCGGTAGTGGGCGTTGATGAGAACGAAGCGGATTTCGCGGCCGGTCCACCCCTTCTCCAGCAGATCGCGGAGGGTGAAGAAGTTGCCGAGCGACTTCGACATCTTCTCGCCGTTCACCCGCAGATGGGCGCAGTGCATCCACACTCTCACGAATTCCTTCCCGGTGGCGGCTTCGGCCTGCGCGATTTCGTTCTCGTGGTGGGGAAAGAGATTGTCGATGCCGCCGGTGTGCAGATCGAAAGTCTCGCCAAGGTATTTCATCGACATCGCCGAGCATTCGATATGCCAGCCGGGGCGGCCGCGCCCCCACGGCGAGTCCCACCCGACGGGTCCGTCGGACTCCTCCCACGCCTTCCAGAGCGCGAAGTCGCCGACGTTCTCCTTGTCGTATTCGTCGGCCGCGCACCTGAGACCGGTCCGCTGACTGTCAAAATCGATGTGCGCGAGCCTGCCGTAGCCCGGAAACTCCCTGACCTTGAAATAGACCGAACCGTCTTCGCTGCGGTAGGCGATCCCCTTCTCCATAAGCCTGGCGACCAGGGCGATCATTTCCGGAATGTGGTCGGTCGCTGCGGGGTACACTTCGGCGGGCTCGATGTTGAGCCTGGCGAGGTCGGCGAAAAACGCCTCCTTGTACCGGCGGGTGTAGTCCGCAAGCGGAACGCCGGCGGCGTTGGCGCCGCGGATGGTCTTGTCGTCGACATCGGTGAGGTTCATCACCTGTTTCACCTTCATGCCGTTGAATTTGACGGCGCGTCGGAGCACGTCTTCAAAGGCGTACGCCCTGAAATTGCCGATGTGGGCGAAATTGTAGACGGTCGGCCCGCAGGTGTACATGCGGACGGTCTCCCCGTCGACCGGCGAGAGTTCCACGAAACCGCGCGTCAGGGAATTGAAGACTTTCATATCAGCCCGAGCTCTCCGAGGGTTTTTTTCAGTCTGGCGAGACATGCTTCGTCGGTTTCGCACAGCGGCAGGCGGAAGACCCGTTCAACTCGGCCCATGAGCCAGAGGGCCTCCTTCACCATTACGGGGTTGACGTCGATGAACAGATCGCGGAAAAGCCGGTAGTACTTCTCGTGGACGCGCCGCGCCGAGACGAAATCGCCGGCCAGCGCCGAGCGCACCATGCCGCCCATCTCCTTCGGTATCAGATTCGACGCGACCGACACCACGCCTTCGGCGCCTACCGCGATCATCGGCAGCGCGAGCGCATCGTCGCCGGAAAGCACCGTGAAGCCAGGCGCGGCGGCGCGTATCGCGCTGACCCGGTCAACGGAACCGGACGCCTCTTTGACGGCGATCACGTTCGGGTGGGCGGCGAGGCGCACGACCGTCTCCAGCGGTATTTCGCGGCCGGTGCGGCCGGGCACGTTGTAGAGTATGACGGGCAGCCCGAGATCGGCTACTGTCGAAAAGTGGCGGTACAGCCCCTCGGCGTTCGGCTTGTTGTAGTAGGGCGTCACCTGCAGACACGCATCGGCGCCGCCGGCGGCGATCGCGGCTTTGGTGAGCGAAACCGCCTCCGCCGTGGAGTTCGCGCCGGTGCCGGCGACGATTTTCACGCGCCCGGCGGCGAATTCTATGGCCTTTTCAACGACTTTGTGATGTTCTTCGTGGGTGAGCGTCGGCGATTCCCCGCTCGTGCCGACGGCGCAGATACCCTCCACGCCGCCCGCCACCTGCTCCTCGACCAAGTCGCGGAGTCTGCCGTAGTCAACCGAACCGTCCTTCGCGAACGGTGTGACCAGTGCCGTAATAGTACCGCTGATTTTCATACCCTTTTATTATATCATATCATATCATGTCTCAGGGCCTTGGGTAATGCATTTTACCCGCCGCGCGGCGTCACGCCCCGCGCCTGACCGGCAGCCCCCACGATTCGAGTTTGCCGGCCATCCAGTCGAACGCCGCTTCGTGCATCGCCCGCGAACGGCCGGCCGGTATCACCGGACCGCACGCCACGCGGATGTCCTTCGACGTGTCGACCGGCCCGAAGTCTTTGAATATTTTTTTAAACAGCCCGTTTCGCCGCGTCGGCTGGCACCGAGTGTCGACCACGATCGGCACCACCGGGCAGTTCGCCTTCTCGGCGAGTTTGGCGCCGATCGACGAATACTTCGCACGGTCGAAAACCTCGTACCGGGCCCCCTGGGGGAATATCAGAAAGCTGTCGCCGCCGCCGATGCGCTCAGTGCCGGTTTTCAGGATGCTGATCAGATCTTCGCGCGGCGATTTGCGGCTGATCGGAACCATCTTCATCCGCGCCGCCGCCTTTTCAAGAAACGGCAGATGCGCGAGCGACGCCTTCGCGACGTAGCTGAACGGGCCGAGCGACAGCAGCACCGGCGGCAGAAGTATCGTCTCGGTCATGGACATGTGGTTGCATAGATAGACAACCGGTCCGTCGAACGAGGCGCGTTTTTCAAAACCTTCGATCTCCACCCGCATGCCCAGCGCTTCCGGCGCCGTCACCGAACTGAAGCAGAGTCTGGCCCAGAGTTCGGTGGTGAGCTTGCCGAGCGGCTGCGCGACGGCGCAGCAGGGAAACACCCTTCCCACCCCCCAGGAATACCGCAGCGTCGTCAAGAAACCGGGCCTGGCGCGTTTCGGGGCACGGTGGTCGTCTTTCGTCCGGTAGCCGCCGGTGGCGCGCAATTCCTCCTGAAAAGCGCTGAGTTCAGTTTTCCTCACCGGCCGCCCCCTCTTCGGAAGCTTTCTTCCTCTCGGCGTCCTTCGCCTCTCGCACTTTCTTAAGTTCCTCCCGAATCGCCATCAGCTGCCGCCGCTGCTCTTCGCGTTCGCTTTCGCGCTGCTGCCGTTCCTGCTGCATCTGGGCCTGCCGCTCGGCTTCACGCGCTTCCTGTTCGGCCTGCTGCTCTTCGGCCGCCTTCTTCGCCGCGGCCTCCGCGGCGGCGCGCTCCGCCATGCGCTGCTGACGGCGTTCGCGCAGGGAAAGTCCTCTGAGCGACCCTCCGTGACGCGGCGTCGGCGGCTGCGGAATCGCCGCCGCC
>JAGCAM010000101.1 GCA_017652705.1 Kiritimatiellia bacterium
GAAGAACGTGATCCGCATCATCGCCGGCGCCGCCGGCAACTGGGGCGCCGCCGGCAGCTGAGGCGCCGCTGTCGGCAGGGCTGGCGCCTTCTCCGCGGTCGGCTCCGGCTCTGCGTTCATAAGCGAACGTGTGTGCACCGTCGACGTCAACCGCGCGAGAATCAGCGTGTTCAAAAGGAAAACAGCCCCGAGAATCGCCGTCGCCCTGAGAAGCACGTTGCCGGCGTCGGCGCCGAGCGACGCCTCGAGCATGCCGCCGCCGAACGCGCCGCCGAGACCGCCTTCTTTAGGCTTCTGCAGCATCACCACCAGGGCGAGCAACAGACAGACGATCACCTCGACGACATACAGAAAACCGATTAGAATGTTCATTATAGTCTTCTACCTTTCAATTGACCTTGTATTATACATTATTTTGCCCCGCTCGTCAACGGGACGCGCCCGGCGACGCGGACGCCTGCCGTCATTCGCCTTTCACGGTAATCTTGATGGCCGTCTCGAGCCCGGTCGCGATGTCGCGCAGACGCGCGGTGTAGACTCCCGGCCGGTCGCTGTACGGGAACTGGAACTGGCGTTTCGGTTCCCTGCGCGAATCGGCGCAGAAAAGTTCTTCGCGGAACGAAATCGGCCTGCCGTCGCGGCCGTTGATTTCAAGGCGGTACACCGATCCCTGGCGAAGCCCCTTCGTTTCGTAGGTGAGCCATTCGCCGGGGGCGATTTCGGTCTTGTCGACCGCGAACATCGGCGCGGCCTGCGCGTCCTGGAACTGCGTGAAGAGACGGAACGGCACGGACAGGTTCTTCATCTCGACCCGGTCGATCTTGCCGAGGAACCCGCAGTCCACCTCGTAGACGCAGCCGGTTTTGCCGAAGTTCACCGTCACGTTCCTGCCAAGCTGCTGGACATCGGTCTTGAGCCCGGCCAGCACCATCGACCGCGGCTTGCCGTCGGCGCCCGTGCCGAGCGGCAGTTCGCGCACGCGGAAAATCGTCGCGCGAGGGGCGAGCCCCGTGCACGATTCTGGTATCGAGATACCCTTGAGATCGAGCACGCCCTGCACGATCGCGTCCACGGCATCTTCGCCGCAGTTGACCAGCACGCTCGACATGGTGGTGCCGACAAGCAGCGCGCCTCCCTTGCCGTAGGCGCGCCACTGGAGATTGGCGACGCCGGGGAAGGTCTTCACGTTCTCCCCTTTAAAGGCGAACGCCGCCTTTTTGCCGCCCAGTTCAGCGCTGCCGGTCGCGGTTGCGGGGCCGATCACGGGGTCTTTGAGACCGGCCACGGTGTAGTCGCCGAAAAGCTCCTTGAGCGGATTTTCCCGGCGCACGGCGAGAAATTCGTTCAGCAGCGCCGGCGGCGCGTCCGCGACGACGATGCCGCCATTGGCGGCGAAGTCTTTGAACTTCGCGGCCTCCTCGTCGGAAATCGCCGAGGCGCCGGAGAGGAACAGCACCTTCTGTCCCGCGAGTTTCGAAATGGTCTTGCGGGTGATCATCTTGACGCTGTAGCCCTTGCGGTAGCAGCAGCGGATGAGGTCGCCGAGCGATTCGTCCTGCGGAAGGAACCGGTCGTCGAGGACGGACGCGCAGCCGGAGGGATGCGAGTAGTAGAAAGCGAAGCCGTTCTCGCGCCACGGCGTGCGGATGAGCAGCTGGGCCTGGCCGCGGCGCAGCCGCTGCAGGTGCGGCATCATCTTGCGCACGTAGGGGTACGGCATGAGATCGCCGGCATGCGAACCTTCGGTCGAACCCGGCGAGACGGCGAACCACTCGTCGGCGTTGACCGTGCCGGTCAGCACGAATTCCCACTGCTGCACGGGAAAACCGTTCCGGGTCGAACGCAGATAGCCGCCCCACCAGGTGCCGCGGACGCGGTCGGGCGCGATGTTCTTTAGCAGTTCGTCGGCGACGAGCGAACGGTAGGGACCCCAGAATTCAAGCTTGTCGACCGTCTGCTCGAGATCGCCGCCGGCGGAACCCTCGGCCCCCACCCGCCCTTTCGGATCGTACTTTTTAATCACCTGCGAAAGGAACTGGTAGAAGTCGGAGTACATCCGCTCCGAATACTGCACCTGGTCGAACCAGCTCGGCCAGTCGCGTTCATCTACGCTGCGCTTGCAGGTTTTATGGGGAACTTCGGCGAAGTCTTCGTAGGCGGTGCCGTGCACTTCGTTGAACTTCGAGATCGCGCCGTACTTGCGGGCGAGAAATTCGGCGAAATACTTCGCGCCGTTCGGACCGAACCCGATGCTGGTGCTGTAACCGCACTCGTCGCCGAGCGACCACACGCTGACGCCGTAGGGCGCGGTGTACCTCACCTTGCCGGTGAAATACTTTTCAATGTGCTCGCGCACTTCGGGGCGGTAGAT
Organism: Kiritimatiellia bacterium; assembly: GCA_017652705.1. Taxonomy (GTDB): domain Bacteria; phylum Verrucomicrobiota; class Kiritimatiellia; order RFP12; family UBA1067; genus UBA1067. The sequence continues at coordinate 2,372 of JAGCAM010000101.1, forward strand.
GTTCCAGTCATCTCCGATCGCGTCGCGCCCTTTGGCCTGCTCGGAGTCTTTGCCGCACCAGCCGAGGGTGTGCCCGTAGGTTCTCCAGGTGGTTCCGTTGGTGCTGCCGCCGAGCACGACACTAGCCGCGTACGGCACGGCGCGGCAGTTGAAATCGGCCGGTCCGCTGCCACTCGCGCCGAGATGGTTGCGGTAGCCGAATTCATCCACCAGCTTCGCGCCGAAAAACTCCGGCGCGCACCCGTGAACGCCGCCCCAGGAAATGAGGGTGTAGTCTTCGAAACGGTGATTGGGAAAGTACACAGTCTTCACCGCAGAGCCGAGTTCGGCGCCGGCTTTGGACAGCACTTTGACCGAGACGTCGCCCGAAAGGGTCGGGAAAGTGCTGCGCGAAAGACGCACCGAACAGTCGCGGGCGCCGGTCCGCAGCGGCACTTCAAAACGTTCGCGGAGCTGACCATAGGGGCGGTCGCGGAGTTCGAAGATGAACTTCGCCCCCTCGGGAACCGGCGCCTCCCACGTGGTGCGCAGGCTGCCGCACGTGTTCTCGGCGATGACCGTCGTGTTGGTGCCGCTGATCAGCACTCCGCCGAGCGCGGACGCCTTGGAGAACGGCCTGACCACGGCGGCGACCGTGCGCCCGTTCTTGGCGGCGACGAGATCGAGGTAGTATCTGCCGCCGGCGATGCGCTCGGTGTCGACCGTCATCAGGTTGGAGCCGCCGCGGAGGTCGAAGGTCTTTTCTTCGACGACGCGGTTGAACTCGTCGCGGAGACGGCACAGCAACTTGTCGGCCCCGGCGTTTTTGACGCGGGCGTCGAAGGCGATGAAGTGGGAGTTGGACGGATAGTCGTCGCGCTCGGTGTCGGCCGAGAACACGATGTCGGCGCCGGGCTCTTCGCCGAGCGCCCACTGGCAGACGTTGAAGAGAAACGCGTTGCGCCCTTCGAATTCACCCTTCCATTTCAGCGTCCAGCCGCGCACCCGGCCGAAATCGATCACCGCGATGCGCCCTTTGCCGAACCGGTAGAGGCTGAGCTTGCGGTCTGAGGCGGTGACGCCGGGCGGCGGTTTGCGCAGATCGGGGTTGCCCGTAAGTTCGTTGAGCGGCACTCGGGCCGTTACCCCGTGACGTGCCTCCGCGTCGAGTTTAAGCCGCGACACGAGAACGTTGAAGTTGCGCACGCCGGCCGCCAGCACCAGCCCGAGACCTTCGTCGCGGACGCGGCGCAGAATTTCGTAACGGTATTTCGACGGCCACGAGCCGTCGTCGAAATTGAACTGCACGATCAGCTTCGGGTTCTTCGCCAGCAGCGTCTCGAACTGCGCGTGCTTGTCGTTGAATGTGCCGTGCGACAGCGGATCCTGATAGATGCCGGTCGCGCCGAAATTGCCCGGAAAGTAGTAGTCCTCGGCGCCGAAACGCTGCACGTATTCGATGCAGGTTCTCACGTCTGCGCCGAAACTCGGCATGAAAAGCGTTTTCGGCCCCGTCGCCGGATCCCTGCCGTCGACGGTCCAGGCGAGATGCGGGGTTGCGTATTCGCCGCGGATGAAGTTGTGGCGGTGCCAGCCGTTGTGGCCGTCGTACTTCTTCGGCGGGGTGAGATCGTAGGTGCCGGCAAGCGGCAGCGGGAGTTTTCTGGCGGACGCGACAACCGCCGGGTTCGTAGAAGCGAGTTCGCCGATCGCGATGAGCCGGTCGACGTCTTTGAGCCGGTCGACGAGTTCGCCGAAAATCTTCACCGCTGCGAAAGAGCCGTCGAACTTCGCCTGCTCGTTCGTGAAGGCGGTGTGCGCGGAGTTGAAACGCTTCGCGTAGTCGCGGTTTTTAGAAGCGGCGATGCGCGGCCCGAGGTCGCTTTCCAACGCCTTGAACTCTTTTTCAAGCGCCAGTTTGCCCTGTACGAGATCCGTCGTGCGGGTGCCGTTGGCGTCGTGGATGTAGACCGTGCCGTCGATCGAGATGCCCCAGTCCACTTTGAGCCGCTTTTCGAGAATCGCCAGCACTTTCTTCGCGTCGGGTTTCGAACCGTCGGAGAAATAAAGATAGCCGAACTTGTTCGCCGAAACGCCGGAGGCTCCCGGCGCCGAGGTCGAAAAACCGCGCCCCCAGCCGAGCGCGCCGAAGCGGAAGCGCGAATGGTTGAAGGTCCAGATGTCGCCGGGTTTCGGCCCCGGCCGCCCGTGAAAAGCGCTCCACGGAATGAAGAGTTCGACTTCCCAGCGGTCTTTGAACACCTTCGCCGCGCAGACGACGCCGCCGCACGTCCAGTCTTCATGCATGTTCGCGCCGTCCATCCGCCAGGCGGTGTCGTACTTGCCGAGCGAGTTGACGATGAACTTGTAGTAGCCGATGCCCGCGGCGTCCGGGTCGTAGTAGATTTCGCCCGAATCATCGCACCAGATGTTTTTCTGATTGTTCTTTTTGCAGTTCTGCACGAGCTTTTCGGGGTGGTCCTCCCAGTTGCGGATGCCGGTGTAGACACCCTTTTCGTCGTAGACGATCATGCATTCGGTTTTGGTGTTCGTGACGCGCCGCGGGTTGGCCGCGAGATACTCGTAGTAGTCGGAATGCACCGGGGCTTTTTTCCAGCACTCGTCGATGAGTTCGCCGTCGATTTTCGGCGCTGGTTTCGCCGGCAGCGCCACCTGAAAGGCGAGTTCGCGCAGCTGGCCGGCGCCGTACGCGGCCGAGGCCGCGGTGAACACCGCCAGAGCGGCGGTTTTACGCAGGGTAGCGGTTATGTGCTTCTTGTTCATGGTCGTTCCGTTCTCGCTTTGAATCACTTTACGTTGATCTTTGAAACTCCGGTCAGCCCGGTGGCGATGTCGGTGAGCGACACCGAGTACCCGCCCGCGCGGTCGTTGTAGGGGAACTGCACCTCGATCTTCGGCTCCTTGACTGGATCGGCGCAGATCAGCCGCTCGCGGCATTTTATCGCCTTTCCTTCGGGATCGGACACCGTCAGCCGGTAGACCGAACCCTTGCGCAGCGCCTTCGTTTCGAAATTGACTTTTTCGCCGGCGGCGATTTCGCAGCGGTCGGCGGGGTATTCCGGCAGCTTCTGCTCCGCAGTGAACTGCGCGTAAAGCTTGAACGGTTTCTCGAGACTTTCGACCGTCACCTTGTCGCCGGTGCCGACGTAACCCGAGTCCACCTCGTAGATGTACCCTTCGCGGCCGAAGCCGAGCGTCACCTTGCGGCCGATGTTCTTCGTGCGGCAGGTGAAGCCGACGCACTTCATGTCGCCGAGAACGCGGGTGCGCAGCACCGTGCGCGACCATTCAAGCCCTTCCACGAATTCCGTCTGCTTCGCGCCGGCCGTGCCGACGATCGCCAGCAGCTCCTCGTCGCTCGCCTTCGCGCCGTATTTCGTCCACATCCCCTGAAGCGGCGGCGTCTTGCGGCGGGCGAGAAAACCGTCGAGCACGCCCGGCTCCGAGTCGGCGTAGATCTTGCCGCCCTTCTTGACGAACGCCTTGAGCGCGGCCGCTTCTTCGTCGGAGAGCGAACAGACGGAGGGCAGAAACACGAGTCTGCGCCCTTCGAGATTCTTGAGCGACCCCGGCGTCACGAACGACGACTCGAGCCCGCGGCGGTAGCAGAACTGCACGAGATTGCCGCAGCCGATCATCGGCGAGGTGAACTCGTCCGACAGCGGGGCCGCGCAGCAGCTGGCCCATGAATAGTAGATGACGAACGGATCCCGCCGCAGCGGCGTGCGGATCATGAACGACGCGAGACCGTGCTTGAGCTGGGAGTGGTGTTTGTGCATCTTTCTCACGAACGGAGCGAGCGTGTAGTCGCCGGCGATCGCGCCCTCGGTAGAACCGGACATCCCGGCGAACCACTGGTCGCCGTTCGCCCGCCCGGTCAGAAGGTACTCCCACTGATGCCCCGGAAATCCGTCCCGCGGATCGCGCAGATACCCGCCCCACCACATTCCGCGCACGCAGTCCGGCGCGATCGAGCGCAGCACTTCGTCCATCGCGAAATTGCCGTACGGCCCCCAGAACTCGAGGTTCTTCACCGTCTCGTCGATGTTGCCGGCGGGTGAACCTTCGGCCCCGACGCGCCCTTTCGGATCGTACTTTTTGATCACGGCGCGGCACATCTGGAACGTGTCCGAGTACATCTTCGCGGCGTACGACGCCTGGTCGAAATACGCCGGCCAGTCGCCAGCCTTCCTCGCCTCGCCGGTGGTCATCCGGCGCACTTCGTTGAATGCCTTGATCGACGTTCCGTGCGCCGCGTTGTACCGCTCGACCGTGCCGTAGCGTTTTTTCAGCCAGTCGAAGAAGAACCCGTCGTCGGTCGCGTCGCCGAAGCCGATGTCGTCCGAATACCAGCACTCGTCGCCGAGATTGTACACGCAGACGCCGTACGGAGCGCACTTTTTCACGCGGGGGGTGAAGCCCTCCTCGAACAGCCGGCGTATCTCCGGCCGGTAGCAGTTCACGTCTTTCTTGAGCGCTTCGAGCTGCGCCTTGTGCTCCTTGTTGGTTCCCGACGGAAACGGTATGCCGCTCCAGGCGGTGCCCTCGCGCCCGCCGCCGAGGCACACTCTGGTGATGTACGGCACGGCGCGCGCGTTGAACGCAGCCGAAAGCCACCCCGACTCGCCGAGATGGTTGTCGTAGCCGAGTTCGCCCACGCACGTCGGCGCGAAAAGCTCCGTCATGCCCTGCTCGTACATCGACTCCCAGATGATCATGGTGTAGTCCGCGAACCGGTGGTTGGGAAAGAACACCGTCTTGCGCCCTTCCACGATGCTCACGCCGGCATCGTCTTTGAGCGTCGCCTGCACGAAGCCCGAAAGCGTCGGAAAATTCGCCGCGTCGAACTGGAACCTCGCCCCCCGCGCGCCCTTCTTGACCGGGGTCTCGCCTTTGATCAGCAGCTGTTTGTAAGTGTCGTAGATTTCCCATAGCAGTTTGCCGTCGCTCTCCAGCGGCGCCTCCCAGTCGACCGGCAGCGTCGGCCGCGACCCTTCGGCGATGACGGTGATGTTGGTCGAGGCGATCACGAACCTGCCGACCGTCGATTCCCGCGAGAACGGGTGCACCGCCGCGAAATCGCTTTTCGCGTCGCTGAAGAAACCCTTCTCCGCCGGTATGACGTCGAGATAGTATTCGCCCGCCGCGACGTCGCGCAAATCCACCGAAAGCAGGTTGCGGCCGGCGTCGAGAGGCTTCCATTCGTCTTTCAGCACCTTGTTCTCCGCGGTGCGCAGCCTGCACCGCACGCGGTTGAAGCCCGAGTCTTTCGTGTCCACTTCAAAGGCGAGAAACGGCGCGGCGAAGCAGAAATCGTCGCGTTCCTCGCCCGACGCGAAGACGACGTCCGTCGCCGGATCTTCCCCCGCCGCCCAGCGGATGGCGTTCATCTGGTAGGCGCCGCGAGATTCGTAGCCGGCCTTCCACTTGAGCGACCAGCCGCCGGGATTGCGCATGTCGCACCTCACGACGCGCCCTTTGCCCAGCCGCCAGCAGAACGTCAGCCCCTCGGTCGGGGTGACGCCCTTTGGCAGACGCCACGGCTGCCCCGCGCCGGGCAGTTTCGCGTACGGCACCCGCCTCGCGAGCGCCGACCGCGCCGCGCCGTCGACCTGCA
>JAGCAM010000102.1 GCA_017652705.1 Kiritimatiellia bacterium
GCCCGCCGGCACCGCCAGCCAGTGCCCGAGCGCGTACCTGCCCGCCGGATACGCCACCGCCGCCAGCGCCGCCGCCAGCGCCGCCATCAGCGCGAGCGAAGTGTTGAACCAGCGCCGCAGCGCCGCGGCGTCGGCGACCGAATACGCGTAAAACCTGCCGATCGACAGATTCAGCACCGGCGTCAGAAAGGCGAAAACGAACACCACCCCGGTCACCACCCCGCAGAGGCCGAGGTCGGACTTCCCCAGCGCCTCCAGCACCCACCTGGCGGAAAACAGCCCCGCGACGGCGCCGACCACGCTCCGAAGATAGGTGGCGAGAGTGTTGCGGACTATCCTCGCGCCGTTCATCGCAGCCACCGGTAGCCGTGGTAACCGATGATTTCCTTTATCATGTACGAACTCTGAAAGAGCATTTCGGCGTTGGGCAGAAAGTCGCGAAATCCGAGACCGCGCCGCCAGCCGCACCGCACCAGCGCCTCGTAGTCGGTCGCCGCCGGGATCATTTCGACGCCGGGGGCGTATTTCTCGAACATGAGCTTGGCGCGGCGCATGTGCCACGCGCTCGTCACCAGCAGCAGTCTCGGACGGGCGCCGGGCGCGGCGGTTTGCTCCAGCCGCTCCTTTATTCTGCCGCACTCCTCCTCGGTGTTCCTCGCTTCTCCGAGGCAGTCGATCGCACCGGCCGGCACGCCGAGGTCGGTCAGCAGCTGCACCGTCGGGAAAGGCTCCCTGCCCGTGACGAACAACTTCGGCGCCTTGCCCGCGCGGTACAGCCGCGCCGCGTGCCACACCCGGTCGGCGCTGCTCCACATTTCGCCGTAGGGATATTCATTCGTGTTGCAGCCCATCCCCCCGCCCAGCACCGCTATCGCGTCCGCCGGCGGCGATTCCTCCGCCGTCACCACCGGAAACTCCATCTCCAGCCCCGAGGCGAGCCAGCGGTAGGTGAACGGCGACGCCCAGAACCAGCTCCACGCCACGCCGGCGACGAGCAGCGCGGCGCCGGCCCTCCGCCGCCGCGTCAGCAGCGCGGCGAAGGCCGCGGCGAGCAGAATCGCCGCGACCACCGCCGGACTCGTCATCAGCGCAACGAAGCGGTTAACGTAGAACATCGTCCATGAAACTCCGGAAAGTGCTTCTCATGCCGTCCTCGGCCCGCACCGGCATCCGCTCCCAGCCGAGCATCTTTTTCAGCGCCGAATTGTCAACCACCGAATCTTCGGTCAGTTTGCCGAGCCGCTCGGTGTCGAGGGGCAGGTGCAGCCGGTCGCCGACCGCGGCGGCGAATTTCATCAGCCCCTTCGGCAGCCGCCAGAGCCGCGGCCGCCGGCCGCGCGCCTCGGCCATCAGTTCGATCAGCCGGTTGGTTGAAACCGTCTCGTCGTCGGCTATCGGGTAAACCCCGTTCACGCCGCGCAGGCAGAGCGCCTCCACCGCCGGGCACAAGTTGCCGACGGCGGTGAAACTGCGCCGGTTCTCGAAAGCGGCGAGTGGCCAGGGCAGCCCCCGCCCGGCCACCGCCCAGAGCAGATTCAGGTTGCCCTTGTTGCCGGGCCCGTGAATCATCGCGGGTCTCAGCACGACCGCCCGGCCCGCGAGAAACTTTTCCGCCGCCAGTTTGGACCGCCCGTAAGGGGTCTCGGCCGTCGCCGCTTTCGAACTGGAGAAATAAATGAACTTCATGCGCGGGTTGCCCGCCACGGCCCGGCCGAAGATTTTTTCCGTCAGCCCGACGTTGATCTCGAAGTAGCTGCCAGGATCGGCCGCTTTCCGGAGGTCGTGCGCTTTGCCGGCCAGATGAACCGCCGCGTCGCACTCGCCGTAGGGGATGCGGTCGAGATCGCCCCAGCCGAAGTCGGCGTCGGAAACGTCCAGCTTCAGCACCGAGTGCCCGCGACCGGCCAGGTGCCGGCAGAGGTTGGTTCCCACGAACCCGTTCGCACCGGTGACCAGTATCTTCATGCCCTCCGCGGCAGGTCTTTGAACCACCGCCCGGCGACGTCGCTTTTCGGGAACACCACCGCCCAGGCGGTGGCGACAACGAGTTTCAAATCGGTCATGAAGCCGAAATGGTCGAGATACCACATCTCCAGCGCCCCCTTGTAGGGCGCGATCTCCTTCGCGTAGCATTCGTCCGGCGGCAGCGGCGATTCGCTCAGGATGCGCTCCTCGTCGCGGAACACGACCGAGCCGATGCCGGTGAGCCCGGGCCTGACGCCGTAGATCCGCGCCTTCACCTCCGGCGGATAGGGGGCGAATGTCTTGTCCACGAGCGGCCGCGGCCCGACTATCGACATGTCGCCGAGGAAAATGTTGAATATCTGGGGCAGTTCGTTTATCTTCGTCTTGCGCAGGAACCGGCCGAACGGCAGCACCCTCGGGTCGCCTTCGGTGGTGTGCAGCCCGCCCGCCATGTTCGGCGAGTCGAGCAGCATCGTGGCGAACTTCCACATCTTGAACCGCCGGCTGCGGTAGCCGATTCGCGTCTGCCCGTAAAACACGTGGTGCTCGCCGGTGCATTTCAGCACGAGCATCACCGGCGCGAGCAGCGGCAGGAAGACGATTATCGCCGCCCCGCTCAGCGCCACGTCGAGAAGTCTCTTCACCGCCACGTACATTCCGCCGATCCCCCAGGTTTCACATGCGCCCGTCCAGCGACTTGCCCCGGTCGACATGACGGAAATCCGGCAGATACTCTTCCAGAGCGGCGACGACATCTTCCTTCGAAGCGCCTTCGCGGTCGAAGACCGCCCGCAGCGCGGCGAAGATCCCCTCCACCTCGGCGACCGGCCGCCGCTTCGCGTTCTTGACCGCGCCGAGACTCACGAACCGCCCCTCGTCGCGCACGTCGCCGCCGGTGTAGAACTCCTCGAACGGCTTTTCCCCGTCGGTGTCGCTGCCGAAGAACTCCACCGGATACCCTCCTCCGCCGCCGGCGAGCCGCTCCGCCATCGCCCGCTTCGCCTCTTCGGTGGAGGCGCACTCCCGGCAGCCGAGGCCGGTCTCCCGCAGCAGATCCCTCGCCACCGCCTCGAAGGGTATCATGTCCCGCGCCGGGTCGAGCTTCGGATACACAATGTCGCCGGAATCGGCGAGAACGCTCGCCGCCAGGCAGAGCTCCCCGCTTTCGACCGGGCTTACGAAGAACCGGCGGATGCCGAGCGGGCAGCTCAGCGGCTGTTTTTTGGCGATCCGGTTGAGCCAGCCGGCCGGCAGCGAGCCGTTCGAAAAAGCGACGTTGGCGAACCGCGCGGTCTTCACGTTCAGCCGCCCGGCGTAGGCCATGATCGTCTCCTCCATCAGCTTCTTCGTCGCCCCCATGACGTTCACCGGGTTCGCCGCCTTGTCGGTCGACACGCAGAAGAACGCCTCGGGGGGATTCTCCAGCAGCAGGTCGAGCAGCCGCTTCGCCATGAAGACGTTCGTCTCGCACATCGTCTCGATCGAGTGCACGTCGCGTTCGGCGCGCACGTGTTTGCGCGCGGCGAAGTTCGCCACCACGTGGAACGGCCCCCTCGCCCGGAAGAACTTTCCGAACAGCGCTCCGCCGAGGTCGATCGGCTCCGTCACGTATTCGGCCGGAACCGCGTATCCGTCGCCGCTGCGCAGTTCGCGCGTGAGTTCGGTGAGCTGGTTCTCGTCGATGTCGACCACGTACACCGCGGCCGGACGGTAGCGCCTGAGCGCGGCCTTGACGTAATTCGACCCGATCGTGCCGGCGCCGCCGACGACCAGCAGCCGTCTGCCGTCGAGCCCGGCGTGCATCGCCGCGTCGAACCGCGCGAGATCGGCCTCCAGCAGCGACTCCGCGCGCCGCGTGACGCATTTTCTGACGAACGCCTCGATATCGAAGTCAATCACGTCCGCACGCCCCTCCCCGACATGCGCGGCAGAATGAACTCCCAGACTTTCACGGCGTATTTGGGCAGCAGCATCGGCATGCAGCAGAAATAGCCGTTCGCCCGGTTCGCCTTGACGATCTCGGCGTTCAACCGGCGCCGCGCCGCCGCGTCGCGCGTCGAGGCCCCGCCGGTGCGCATCACCGTCGTGCAGACCGGCATGTAGCGCGCCTTCATGCGCTTCACCCGGAAAAACCTGATCAGCAGCTCGTAGTCGGCGGCGATGCGGTATTCGCCGGCGTCGGGGACGTACCCGCCCCATTCGGCGAAGCACCCGCGCCGGATGAACACCGCCGGGTGCGGCGGCATGTACCCCCACTGCAGCATCCACGGCCGCCAGAGACGCGCGAAGCACACCCTGACGGTAGGCCCGCCGAGTTTCCCCACGAACCGCACGTTGCCGTAGAGGCAGTCGAGCCGCCCGACCGCGGCTTCGGCGCCGCGCCATTCCTCCGCCACCCGCGCGAGCACGCCGTCGCCGTCGAAGACGTCGTCGGCGTTCAGCACCCCGACGATGTCGCCGGTCGCCATTCCGACGCCCTTGTCGAGCGCCTCGTACATGCCGCCGTCCGCCTCCGACACCCACCGGAACGACACCGCCGCGCTCCGCGCCGCGGCCGAAGCGAGAATCCCGGCCGTGCCGTCCGACGAGCCGCCGTCGACCACGATGTACTCGATCTCGTCGCCGCCGCCCGTTTTCTGGCGCAGAACGCTTTCCACCGCGTCGCCGAGCGTTTTCGCCGCGTTCAGGCAGACGGTTATGACGCTGATTCTCATTCGCGACCGGCGGGGGCGCCGCCCTTAAAACTCCAGCGCCTCGTCCATCATGGCGAGAAATTCACCGTAGGACATTCGCTTCTGCTCCATCGAGTCGCGGTCGCGCACCGTGAAAGTGCCGTCCTGCACCGACTGCCCGTCGACCGTTATGCACCACGGAGTGCCCGCCTCGTCCTGCCGCCGGTAGCGGCGGCCGATCTGGCCGGACACGTCCCACATGCAGTTCACCTTGCGGCGCAGTTTCTCGAAAATCTCCCGCGCCATTTTCTCCTGCGCGGGGTCTTTCCTGACGAGCGGGAATACGGCCGCCTTGACCGGCGCGACCTTCGGGTTGAAGTGAAGAACCGTGCGCACGTCCTCGCCGCCCTTCTCGCCGGCGATTTTCTGCTCTTCGTACGCCTCGCACAGCAGCGCCAGCATCAGCCGGTCGACGCCGGCCGAAGGCTCGATCACGTGCGGCACGTACTTGCCGTCGAAGAGACCGGCGCAGAACTTTTCGGCCGCGGCCGGGTCTTTGCCGCGCGCCGCCAGGTCCTTGCGCACCTTGTCGACGAACGCCGCCTTCTGGGCGTCGGTCAGCTTCTTGCACGCCTGCTTGAGCGGATCGTCGAACACCGCCTGCGATTCGCCCGAAAACTTCTGGTGCTGCGAAAGATCGAAATCGCTCCGCGCGGCGATGCCCTCGAGCTCCTGCCGGCCGAACGGAAAGTCGTACTCGATGTCCACGCACGCCCGCGCGTAGTGCGCCAGCTCGTCGGGCTTCTGCCAGTATTCGACGAACCGCTCCGTCGGCAGGCCGACCGCGTTCAGAAACTTCTTCCGCTGCTCCACCCAGTACTTGTGCCAGACTTCCCAGCCCCAGTCGTCCTGGACCGGGCCGTCCAGGTCCGGCTTGTCCGCCAGCGTCACCACCCGGCCGTACTGCAGCTCCACCGCTTCGTCGGGGCGGATGAAGAACTCGAGCTCCATCTGCTCGAACTCCCGGCTGCGGAACGTGTAGTTGCGGGGCGTCACTTCGTTGCGGAAGCTCTTGCCCATCTGCGCGATGCCGTACGGCACCCGCTGCCGCGAAGTGTCGGTCACGTTCTGGAACTGGGCGAATATCGCCTGCGCGGTCTCCGGCCGCAGGTAGGCAACGTTCGACGGATCGTCGATCGGGCCGACCACCGTCTTGAACATCAGGTTGAAGGGCTTCGGCTCGGTCAGTTCGCCGCCGCAGTAGGGGCAGAAGAAATCCGCCCCCGCCGCTTTGGGCTGCGGCTTCTTCTTCTGCTCGGCGTAGATGTCGGCGATCTGATCGGCCCGCATCAGCTTCTTGCAGTCGCGGCACATGGTCATCGGATCGGCGAAAGTGTCGAGATGGCCGGAGGCCTTCCATATTTTCGGGTGCATGATGATCGTCGCGTCAAGGCCCACGACGTCTTCGCGACCGCGCACGGTGAACTGCCACCACGCCTGCTTGACGTTGTTTTTCAGCTCGCAGCCGAGCGGGCCGTAATCCCAGAAACCGGGCATGCCGCCGTAGATTTCGGATGAATGATAGATGAACCCGCGGCGCTTGCACAGCGAAGTAAGCGCATCCAGCGATGATTTGTTTTCTTCTGCCATAATATGCACATTATACCATATTTTCCATCCACCGCCGGTCAAAGCTGGTTGCGCTGGATCTTGCCCGAAATCGTCTTCGGCAGCTCCGCGCGGAAGACGACGATGCGCGGATACTTGTACGGGGCGGTGTGCTCCTTTACGTACCGCTGTATCTCCTCCTTCAGCGTGTCCGTGCCCTGCACGCCCTTGACGAGCACGATCGACGCCTTGACGACCTGCCCGCGTATCGGGTCGGGCGCCGCGCTGACGCCGCACTCGAGCACGTAGGGGAGTTCCATTATGACGTTCTCGATCTCGGCGGGGCCTATGCGGTAGCCGGAGCTCTTTATGACGTCGTCGGCGCGGCCGACGTAGTGGTAGTAGCCGTTCTCGTCCTTCCACGCGAGGTCGCCCGTGTGGTAGAAGCCGCCGCGCCAGACCTCGTCGGTCTTCTCCTTGTCCTTGTAGTAGCCGAGGAAGATGCCGGGGTGGGGGTTGTCGCGGTCTGTCC
>JAGCAM010000103.1 GCA_017652705.1 Kiritimatiellia bacterium
CGACATCGGCTGCATATTCCCCAACTGGGACGCCGACGAGAACGACCCGGCCAGCTACGACTTCGCTCTCACCGACTGGTATTTCGCCTCCATCCGCGCCGCCGGGACGGACATCATGATGCGCCTTGGCAACAGCGCCGTTCAGGGCCCCAGGCAGTTTGGCTTCACTTCTCCCCCCAAGGACTTCGCGAAGTGGTCCCGCATAGCCGAGCACATCATCCGCCACTACAACGAGGGCTGGGCCTGGACTACGGAGGAGATACCTTTCACCAACCAGTTCAACATGACGTACTGGGAGATATGGAACGAGGCCGACCTCGGATGCCCAGCCGGCTACTGGACCAATCCCACGGAGTACTGGCGCAATGCGCCGCGTTTCTGGAACGGGAGCCCCGAGCAGTTCTTCGAGTTCTACACGGTGGCGGCGAAGCACCTGAAGGGGAGGTTCCCGGACCTCAAGATCGGCGGGCCGTCCGTGGCGGGCAACTTGCCCTGGGTCGAGCGCTTCCTCGCCCATTGCAGAACCAACTCGGTGCCGATCGACTTCTTCTCCTGGCACATATACTCCGACAAGGTGGAGTCCTTCGAGGTCAAGGCCGACCTCGTCAAGAATCTGCTCGGCAAATACGGCTACGGGTCGGCCGAGTCGGTCCTTAACGAATGGAACTGGAACGTGGGATGGTACGGGGAGGAGTTCCGCGCCTCGGCGCAAGGGCGCACGGCGCCGAACAACTACAAGATGGCCGCGTTCTACGCGGGGGTGATGAGCGCGATGCAGAATTCGTCGGTGGATCTGCTGATGTACTACGACGCGCGCGTGACCACGCACTACAACGCGCTCTTCGACCTCCCGCTGCAGCGCCCCACGAAGGGTTACTACCCGTTCTACGCCTGGACGAAGCTGCGCGAACTCGGGACGCAGGTCGAGCTGAAGACCGCCGGCGCGAAATCAGGCGTGAGGGCCACTGCCGCCAGGGGCGCCGACGGTTCCATCGCGGTCTTCCTCTCGCGCTACACAGCCGACGCGAACGTCGTCAAGGACGCCGCCGTGCGCATCCGCGTGAACGGCGTTTCGCTTGCAGGGGCAAAGTGCCACATGACCGACGACCTGTACATGTACACCGAGGTTCCGTTCGACGTGCTCCCCGACGGCTCGATGGAGCTGTACATGCCTCCAAACGCATTCGCGTTCGTTGAGATCGCTGGGGTGTGACCATTGTTTGCAAATGGTTTGAGGTTGACAGACTTCATCCGCAGAATCGCCTTGAACGCGCAGAGGATGCGCGTGGGGCGGTCGCGCACTTCCCCCTCATTGCCTTAAACGCGCATGGGAGGCACGGTCATTTCGGCTGAAGCCAACGCGTCAGTTCCGCTGTCAGAACAGAGGGAAAAGAGCAGGAGAGGGAGCTACTCCACGCGTCTCTTCATAATGAGATTTGCTATAGTCGAAAAGCTCCGGCAATTCAACGCTCCGTAAGCATTATGGAGCGGAACTTCGCGATGTCGTCGTCGGTAAAACCAAGGTCGCGCACATACTTTACGACGGACTCATGAATCGTGTCGGCGGGATAGTTCTTTGCGAATCCGCTGACGAGGTGGTCAAACCTGTTTTTGTGATTGAAACTGGGGCCGCGGTTCCAGAACCCCGTGAGCTCCCAGTCGAGATACAGGATGTTCTCGTCGTAGCCGAGAAGCGCGCCGAGAATGAACGAAACGGCTCCCGTACGGTCCTGGCCGGCGATGCAGTGGAAGTCGATCGGGTAGTTCTTCTCGTCTAGGAACACCTTGAACACCTTGGTAAACGCCTCCTTGCCAGACTTGACCTGCAAGCGGTCGTAGGCGCGCGACGGGTAGTGGAACCAAGTAACCGTATCGCCAAGCGGCGAGCCCGTCATGCCGTAGCACTCGCCGTCCGAACGAAGGTCTATGTCGCTCTTGATGCCAAAGCGAGCGCGGATGTATGCTCCGTTCTCGCCGTCGACACGGCTCTTCCCGGGCATCTTTCCCTTCTTCACCTTGGGCTCGCCGCCGGGCTCGCCGCCCTTCTTGACGGCCGCCTTGGCCGTGTTGACACGAGAGGAAAGGAACTTCGTGACCGGTTCGTTGACATGACGGGAGCGCCAACCCTTGTACTCGGCGTCTTCACGATCCAACGTCTTGGGGTCGGCCTGCCACGCAAGCAGCTGGTTGAGGCGCTTCTGCGCCGCCTCCGCCTCCGCCTTGATTTTGTCGAACTTCCCCATCTTCTTGAGCTCGTCGGTGGTATAGTACGTGTCGTACGCGTTGTTGTTGAGGCCTGCCGAGCGGATGATCATGCCCTGCTTCGCGCGACGACCGCCGAGGCCGATGTAGCCGCCGAGGTCCCGGACGTTCGGAACTCCTGGATAGCGGATGAGCCGCGGCGCTCTGTCTTCGGTCTTGAACGTCCCCTTGCCGGAATCACCGTCGCCTTCGACCGTCCACTCGTAAGACGCTGCAATTTCGAGGTTGTCGATATACAGCTCGCCGCACTTCGCCTTTTCGTCGACCACGACCGTACCCTTCGCCGTGTCGCGCACCGCAACGCGGTACTCAACGCCATCCTTCGCCTCCCATGCGAGCCGGACGGTCTTCGGCCAATACGCCTCGCGGGGCTTCTTCGCGCCGGGAACGGTTTCGGCGGGAAGGCCCATCTCCTTGCTCCTGTACTCGGCATCTGCGAATTTCTCCCGGCGCGTCTGCCTGTCCATCGACACATACGCCTTCTGCGCGTCGGTAAGCACTGGAACGACCGCGCCGGCTGTGGGCTCGATAATTTTGATTTCCGAGTAAGCCGCAGATGCGGCTATAAACGACAACGACAGGGCTATTATCTTTTTCATGGTGGCATTATCTCATAAATTGCAGCCGAAAGTCAATACGCTCGCTTCCCCTCTACGGCCGACGCGTCAAAATTTCTTTCTCTCCGCCGTAGGTTGAGGGGGCGGGGTGCACATTTTCTCCGTGATTTATGGTATAATTACTGCAAACAAGGGAGAATACCGGCCATGAAAACAAAATTCCTGCTTGTGTTCGCCGCGCTCGCGTCGTTCGGACTTTCCGCCGAAACCTGGACTGACGACAAGGGCGTTGAGTGGACGTTTCAGGTCATTAAGGAAAAGGTCGAACTAATTTCCGTCGCCATGCCCGCGGCGGCGTCGGGCACTCTCGCCATACCCGCCACCTTCGCGGGCTATCCGCTGGCGAGCATCAACTCCGGCGCTTTCAAAGACATCGCCGGTCTCCGGCGCGTGACCATACCTGACGGCGTGTCGTCGATCGGCGACGAGGCGTTCTCCGGCTGCACCGGGCTGAAGAGCGCAACCATACCCGCGAGCGCGGTGAAACTCGGCGCGTCGGTGTTCAAAGGGTGCTCCGGGCTGAAGAGCGTGACGCTGCCCGACAGCGTCACCGCCATCGGAGATTCGGTGTTCAGCGGCTGCTCCGGGCTGGAGTCGATAACGCTTTCCGACAACGTGACGGGTCTCGGCGACAACGCGTTTTCGGGCTGCGTATCGCTGAAACGGGTGACGATTCCGGACAGCGTGACGAGCATCGGGGCGGGGGCGTTCTCGGGCTGCAATTCGCTGACGAGTCTGGTGCTGCCCGCGAGCGTCGTGAGCATCGGCAGTTCGACGTTTTCATTCTGTCTTGAACTTGTGGAACTTAAAATACCCGCCGCCTTGACGAGCATCGGGGCGGGCTCCTTCGTCGGCTGCGAGAAGCTGGCGACCATCTATGTGGACGAAGGCGACACCGAACGCGTCAAGACACTGATGCACGCCTCCGGGCTGACCGACATCGAGCTTAACGCGATGACGTTCAAGGAAATGATCTACCGGCTGACCGTGCGGTCGAGCAATGCGAGCGGCGGCTCGGCGAGCGGCGGCGGACTGTTCGGCGAGGGCATGGCGGCGACGCTCATGGCGCGGGCGAAGAAGGGGTATGCGTTCGCGGGGTGGTTCACGAACAAGGCATGCACGCGGAAGCTGAATCCGGAGGGTTGCGACAACCGCGAGCCGCTCGTGGAGTACGAGATGCCCGAAAAGACGCTTGTCGTCTACGCGAAGTTCGTGACGAAGGCCGACGACAAGAAGGCGCTGAAGTTCGATTCGAAGACGAAGAAGCTGGCGAAGACCGCGGCGAAGGCGACCGCCGGCGCGGAGTTCGCGCTTGCGCTCGGAATTTCCTCCGCGTCGCTGCCGACGATCACGGCGAGCGGGCTGCCGAAGGGGCTCAAGATCGACGCGGCGACCGGCGAGATTTCCGGCACGCCGGCGAAGCCCGGCTCGTACACGGCGACGGTTACGGTCACGAGCGCCGCGGGCAACAAGATTTCGCAGAAGGTGAAGTTCACCGTCAGGACGCCGGGATGGATGCGCGGCACTTTCGACGGCGTGGCATATCCCGGCGGCGATAAAGATCCGCCCGGCTACCTGACCTTCACCGTCTCCAGCGCCGGCAAGATATCCGGCAAGGTGACTTACAAGGGCACGGCGTACAAGTTCACGTCCGCCTACAAGGCGGCGTCCGCGAAGGAAGCGACCTTCGCGCCGTCCGTGAAAATCGGCAAAAAGACGTTCAAGCCTGGGGCTGTGACGGTTTACCGGAGTTCGCTGAGCGGGCTTAATCGGGTGATCGCGGCGGACGACGAAGACGTTTTTCTTGCGCAGAAGGAGGTGCCGCTCGTCTGTAGGGGCGCGCCGCTGGCCGGGCTGGTCGGCAAGACGTACACTTTCACGAAGGCGACCGAAGATTCGGGGCTCACGAAGAGCAAGGACAAGCTGAAGATCAAGTTCGCGGACGGCGACGTCGTGCAGATTTCCGGCACGGTCAAGGGCAAGAAGGTCTCGGCGTTCACCGCGCCGCTGACGGGGGTCGGAAAGTCCGAAGACGGCGGACTGACGACTTACGAGCTGCGGCTGGACGTCATCGTGCCGGCGGCAGGCTACTACCGCATGATTCTTTTCGGGTATATGATCGACGCCGGAGGCGGCGTAGTGGCCGAAGAGGTGGAATTCGATTAGGACGCCCCGATGGGTTCGGATTGGGTTCGGATGGCGTTCGGTTTGCAGGAGAAACTGAGAGTGGCGGTGTGAGATGAGAGACGACTCAAGCCCGGTGAAGTGCTCAGGCCTTGTGAAGAGAGCCATCGTTAAGCCGGCGGCGGTCTTGGCGGCGGCGGTTTCGTCGGCGGCGGTTTTGGCCGACACCCGCACCTGGACGGGCGGCGGCGGCGACGCCAACTGGTCGACCGCAGCGAACTGGGACGGCGCCGTCCCCGGCGACGGCGACACGGCGGTTTTCGGCGCGGCGGTCAAAGACGCCACCGTGGACGCCGCGAAGGTGAAAGGACTCGTGATAACCGCCGACTACACCGGCACCCTGACGCTCGCCAACGATTTCACCGTGGCCGATTACTACTGCCAGTCGAACGGAACCTTCACCTGCGGGGCGAATACGTTCACGATCGGCCAGGGCAACGGCAGCAGCGGCGCTAACTACCGGGGCTTTTTCCATCTCGTCGGCGGGACCTTCAACTGTTCGACGGGAGTCACGCAGTGGAAACCGACGAACAACGGGCCGCAGTTCGTGATTGACGCCGCGGCGACCTGGAACCACAACAACGGTGAATTCGCGGTCGGCGGGCCCAACAACGGCAACGCCTGCCTGACCGCCAACGCCGTTTTTTACAATTTGCGTTTCATCAGCCGGCACCGTCCGGTTTTCGCCGGCGGCACGACGAACCGTGTGCTCGGTTCGCTCACGAGCCACGGCGTCGGGGTCAATTCAACGAAGGCGCAGAGTTCGCAGGTAAGCGACCCTTCGGCGTGGAGCAAGACCGGCTCCGGCAAGAACGCGACCCTGGCGGTCGAAGGCGACCTCTATTTCGACAACGCCGACAACATCACCAAGTCGGAAAGCCGGTGGGGCGGAACCGGCGTCATCCTGATGTGCGGCGCCGGCGACCAGGTCATCCATTCCGACGGCGGCCACCTGCCTTCGCTCGTCGTCAACAAGCCCGGGAACGCGAAGGTCACGTGCGATGTCGCCGGCGGCGAACCGCTCGTCTTTTACGGCATCGGCAGCGGCATGAACCCGCACTTTTTCGTGCAAAGCGGAACGTTCGTGTTTCCCGACGCCGGGCTGTCGTTCCCCAATGCCCGGTACTCCGACCTGTTCCAAACCGGCGGTCGGCTTGAAAACACCGCCGGCGGGCTGTCGCTTTCGGTAATCAACGACTCCTACTTGTATCTGTCGAACAGCATCGGACGGCTTGAATTCAGCGGCAGGATCTCGACCTCCGAGAGGCTTTCAATCACCGGCGACGTTGAAATCGCCTCCGGCGGCTGCTTCCGCTGCTTTTACGACAGCGCCCGCGGCGAATACGGCTCGCCGGTCATGAGCGGAGATGGCGACCAGCATTTCCGGGCGGCCGGCACCAACTCGATAACCGAGACCGGCAGCGTCTGGTACGGGCGCTTCAAGGTCGGCAAAAGCGGCGGCAGGCTGTTTCTCGACACGCCGCTTTGCGCCAAGTACATCACCTTCACGAGCGACGCGCACCTTGTGTTTCCGGTGACTAACGCGACGACCGCGGTGACCGGGCGCGGTGCTGGCGGCTGGAACGTACCGGTTGTAAGGGTGAGCGAGCGTGTGCTGGAACTCGGCGGCTCGAAGATCGTTCTCGAGCCGTCTGGCCGCATCACCGACGAGTCGCCGGTCAAATGGAACGTTTTCGAGTGGGGAAGCGGAATGACCGGCTATGACGAAGGGAACATCGGCTTCAGGATGCCTGCCGGGTGCGTGAAACCGAAGCTCGTCGCCGATTCAGCGGAGAAAATCGTCTATCTCTCCTACGGTCTCGGCGGCGGTTTCATGTATTTTCTGCGCTGACGCCACTTGCCGCCCCGCGGGGAATATGATATAATAATGTGCGATTTTGGCGGGGTAGCCAAGTAATAAATCAGGAGAAACCTAAAAATGGTAAGTTACAAGCAGCTCGGTCTTGTCAACACGAAGAAGATGTTCGCCAAGGCCGTAAAGGGCGGGTATGCGATACCTGCGTTCAATTTCAACACGATGGAGCAGATGCAGGCCATCGTCCAGGCGGCGGTGGAGACGAAGTCGCCGGTCATCATGCAGGTGTCCAAGGGCGCGCGCAAGTACGCCAACCCGACGATTCTCCGGTACATGGCCGAAGGCGCGGTGAAGTACGCGAAAGAGCTCGGCTGCAAGCATCCCCAGATCGTGCTGCACCTTGACCACGGCGACAGCTACGAAACTTGCAAGAGCTGCATCGACAGCGGTTTTTCGAGCGTGATGATCGACGGCAGCTCGCTGCCTTTCAAAGAGAACATCAAGCTGACGAAGAAGGTGGTGAACTACGCCCACAAGCACGACGTGACGGTGGAGGCCGAACTCGGGGTCCTCGCCGGGGTCGAAGACGAGGTGAGCGCGGCGGAGAGCCACTACACGAAGCCGGAGGAGGTTGTCGAGTTCGCCAACAAGACCGGCTGCGATTCGCTGGCGATTTCGATCGGCACCTCGCACGGGGCCTACAAGTTCAAGCCCGAGCAGTGCACGCGCGACCCGAAGACCGGGGTTCTCGTGCCGCCGCCGCTGGCGTTCGACGTGCTCAAGGCGGTCGAGAAGAAGCTGCCGGGGTTCCCGATCGTCCTGCACGGGTCGTCGAGCGTTCCGCAGGAATACGTGAAGATCATCAACGACCACGGCGGCAAGCTGCCCGACGCGATCGGCATACCCGAGGCGCAGCTGCGCAAGGCGGCGAAGAGCGCGGTGTGCAAAATCAACATCGACAGCGACTCGCGTCTCGCGATGACGGCGGCGATCCGCAGACATTTCGCGGAGAATCCGGGGCATTTCGATCCGCGGCAGTATCTCTCGCCGGCGCGGGAGGAGATGAAGCGGCTTTACGTCCACAAGATTCTCAAGGTCCTCGGTTCGAACGACAAACTTTGACAGGCGCCGCGTTCCGCGTCTGCGGCGCAGAAAGGGCAATAACCATGGTGACGGAGCACAAAAAGTCGGCGTACGCCCAGGCGGGCGTCAACATCGACGTCAAGATGAGCGCGGTGGGGTCCGTCAAAGAGATGGTGTCCGCCACGCGCACGGTCAACGTGATCGGCGGCATCGGCTCGTTCGGGGGGCTTTTCAAGATGCCGCCCGGCAGAGACATGGTTCTTGTCGCGTCTTCGGACGGTGTGGGCACGAAGCTCAAGGTGGCGGCGATGATGAACAAGCACGACACGGTCGGGCAGGATCTCGTCAACCACTGCGTGAACGACATACTCGTGCAGGGCGCGAAGCCGCTGTTTTTCATGGACTACGTGGGGGCGGCGAAGGTCGACCCCGCGCAGTTCCGTGCGGTGGTTTCGGGCCTGTGCAAGGCGTGCCGCGAGAACAAGATGGCGCTGCTCGGCGGCGAGACGGCCGAGATGCCGGGGCTTTATCCGGCGGGCGAGTACGACCTCGTGGGCACCATCGTCGGGTACGTGCCGCGCAAAAGGCTGATCACCGGCAAGTCGATACGGGCGGGGGACGTGATGATCGGCTTCCCGTCGGGCGGGTTGCAGACGAACGGTTTTTCGCTGGCGCGCAAGGTCATATTCGACCTCAGCCAGTGGACGTGGAAGGACAAGCTGCCCGGCACGAACCAGACGTTCGGCGAGGCGCTGCTGGCGGTGCACCGGAGTTTTCTGCGGCCGGTTCAGAAGCTGCTTGACCGCGGGGTGCACGTGACGGGCATGGCGCACATCACCGGCGGGGGGTTCCAGGACAATCTGCCGAGGGTGCTGCCGAAGTGCGTCAACGCCGAAATCAACCGCTCTTCGTGGG
The DNA here is from genome assembly GCA_017652705.1 of Kiritimatiellia bacterium. Classification (GTDB taxonomy): domain Bacteria; phylum Verrucomicrobiota; class Kiritimatiellia; order RFP12; family UBA1067; genus UBA1067. The sequence goes on from JAGCAM010000103.1 coordinate 8,878, forward strand.
AAGTGCCGACGATTTTCAAATTCATCCAGAACCAGGGCAAGGTTGACACCGACGAGATGTACCGGGTGTTCAACATGGGCATCGGTTACGTGGTGATACTGGCCAAGCGCGATCTCGTGAAAGCGACGAACATCCTCCGCGCGCAGCATCAGCCGTATTCGGTCATCGGGGTCATCCGCAAAGGCAGCGGCGTGGTAACCTACCGCGACTGACCCGCCGCCGCGCCAACTCCGGGAGGTGCAGACGGTGATAAAACAAGGCAAAGGCAGGTTTGCGGCGCTGGCGGCGGTGTTTTCGCTGTCGCTGGCGCTGGCGGCGTTCGCGCTGCTCGCGTTCGTCAACAACATCGCGGCGATCGTCCACTGGTGGCGGGCGTTCATCGCCGCGGGCGGCGACACCGCCGGGCTGCAGGCGCGGGCGCCGGGGCTGTTCCGCTGGCTGGACTGGTCGGCGGTGGACTATTCGGCGGCCACGACGCTCATACCGCTGATGGGTTTCACGTGCACCACGGTCGCGGCGCTGAGGATGCTGCTCGGCAGGCGCGTGCGCGCGGGGGATTTTCCGTTTTTCCGGGGGAGCGACCAGTTGAACGTCGCGCTCGGGCTGTTCGGGACGCTCTGGGGCATAATCGTGATCGGGTATTTCAGGCTCGACACGGTGACCATGGCCGATTTGATGCAGTGTCTGCACACGGCGCTGTTCTCGACGCTCACGGCGGTCGTCTGGGTGTTCATGATCGACCGCCCGCTGATCCGGCCGTTTTTCACGCGGCTGCTTGAAGGTGCGGGGCTCGCCGAGACCGACGATGGCGATCTCGCCGCGGCGGTGGGCCGGCTCGTGACCAGGCTTGACGCCGCGTCGGAGGCGTTCGACCGCCGGCAGAAGGAGTACGAGGCGGAGTTCGAGAAGCGCCGGGCGTCGTACGCCGCCCATTTCGAGCGCCGGCTCGCCGACTACGAACGCGAGTTCGCGGCGCGGCAGAAGGAGTATTCGGAATTCTTCGCGCGCAGAATCGGCGAGCTGGAGAAGCGTGCGGAGGTTTCTGAAAAACGGCTGAAGGCGGTGGCGGAGGCGCTGCACGGGTGACGCGCGGTCGCGCGGCGGCGATGAAGAATGACCGGAGCCGACAGACACGCGCTTGACAGGCTGCTTGGCGCGCGCGACCAGCGGCGGGCCACCACCGACGATCTGCAGGGGCTGCTGCTGCAGGTGGTGTTCGCGCTGCTGATGATCTTCATGATAGCGTATTTCATTTTCGTGGCCGACGAAAAGAAGGAGCGCGCCGAAGAGGTGATGGCCGTCAACCGGCAGAAACTCACGCTGGCGATCGAGAAAGTCTCCGAAGACCACCGCGTGCGCTACGGACTCAACGCGCTGATGACGCAGGGCACGGACGGCAA
>JAGCAM010000104.1 GCA_017652705.1 Kiritimatiellia bacterium
ACATGTTCGGGATCATCAGCAGCAGGCCCTGCGACGCAGTGAAGGTCGTCGTGAGCGAGCCCGTCGTGAGCGAGCCGTGGACCGCGCCGGCGGCGCCGCCCTCGGACTCCATCTCGACGATCGAGGGAATCGAGCCCCAGATGTTCGTCTTGCACATGGAGGCGAGCTCGTCGCACGTCTCGGCCATGGGCGAGGACGGGGTGATGGGATAGATCGCGGCCACTTCAGAGCACGCGAACGCGATTTGGGCAGCGGCTGTGTTGCCGTCGACCATGATCTTCTTTGCCATTTCCTGTATTCCTTTTCTGTTTACAGTTTACCGTAAAATTTGGGTAATATTATACCCTCTTCCACGGAGTTTTTCAAGCGGTTAGGCATGGCTAACAAGAGCCGGCGGCGTTTCTCTCCGTTTCGTCCGACTCGCCGCCATGACGAAGGCGAGAATCTACCTTACGACGAAATTGACCATCCGCTTCGGTACGGTGATCACTTTGACAACGGTTTTACCGGCGAGGAATTTCGCCACGTCCGCATTCTCCCTCGCCGCAGACTCAATATCCGCCGCAGAGGCCACCGCGGGAACCCTTATTCTGCCGCGCAGTTTACCGAGCACCTGAACGGGGATTTCGATTTCGTCTTCAACCAATGCCGCTGGATCGTACTTCGGCCATGGTTCGTAGGCGAGAGTTCCTTCGTGGCCGAGAAACTCCCAAAGTTCCTCGCCGAGATGCGGAGCGAACGGCGAAAGGCACAGCACGAAAGATTCCAGCATGGTTCTCGGCAGCTCCGGGGTTCCGCCGGTTTTGGCAAATTCCTCCGCCTCGTTGATGAAAACCATCATCGCCGAAATTCCAGTGTTGAACGCCATGGCCTCGAGATCGTCCCCCACTTTTTTAATCATGCGGTTGACGCTTTTGGCTTCCGCCTTCGTCTCGGCGCGATCGACCGCGGCCGTCTCGGTGACGAGACGGTTGGCGCGTTTCAGGAAACGGTGTACACCCTCCACGCCCTTGGTCGACCAGGGTTTCACCGCCTGCAGCGGACCCATGAACATCTCGTAAAGGCGCAGCGAATCAGCCCCGAAATCACGAATCACGTCATCGGGGTTAACGACGTTTTTCAGCGACTTCGACATTTTCGCCGGGAACTCCGTCAGTTCCTCCGGCTCGCCGCCGTCCTCGCAACCCCAAGGCTTGCCGTCCCGCCACTCGATACGGTCCATCGGCACAAGCACGCCGCGTCCGGTCTTGTAGGCGAGTCCGAGGATCATGCCCTGGTTCACCAGTTTCTGAAACGGCTCTGGCGTTGGGACGAGACCGAGATCGAAAAGCACCTTGTGCCAAAACCGCGCGTACAAGAGGTGCAGCACGGCGTGTTCGGCGCCGCCCACGTACAAATCGACCGGCAGCCATTTCTTCAGCAGTTCCGGATCGGCGAACGCACGGTCGTTGTGCGGATCGATGTACCGCAGATAGTACCAACAGCTGCCGGCCCACTGCGGCATGGTGTTCGTTTCGCGGAGGCCTTTTCTGCCTGTCGCGGCGTCGGTCACCTCCACCCATTCCTTCGCCTTGGCGAGCGGCGGCTCGCCGGTCCCCGTCGGCTTGTAATCATCCAGTTCGGGCAGCGTGAGCGGCAGATCCTCCTCCGGCACGAGAGACTGGGTGCCGTCGTCCCAGTGAATCACCGGGAAAGGTTCCCCCCAGTAACGCTGTCTCGAAAAGAGCCAGTCACGCAGTTTGTACTGCGTCTTGGCACGGCCGACACCCCTGTCGCAAAGCCACTTGATCATCGCCGGCCGCGCGTCCTCGACGCAGAGGCCGTTCAGAAAATCCGAATTGACCATGACGCCCGTCGCGATGTCGGTGAAAGCGGCATCGCCAACATAGGGGACTCGCCCGTCCTTGGGCAGGGGTTCGGGGCCGCCGGGGGCCCCAGTCGTTGTCCCTTTCGGCGCCACCACCTGGTAAATCGGCAGATCGAACACCTTGGCGAAATCGAAATCGCGTTCGTCATGGGCCGGAACTGCCATGATCGCCCCGGTTCCGTAGCTCGCAAGCACATAGTCGGAAATGAATATCGGCAACTCGTCACCGTTGACCGGATTGACCCCGGCGACACCGTCCAGTTTGACGCCGGTCTTCTCCTTGTTGAGTTCGGTGCGCTCGAGATCGCTCTTCGAAGCCGCCTTCTTCCGGTAGTCCCTTACCGCGTCCGCATTCCGGATCACCCCCGCAGACAGCCATTTGCCGACCAACGCGTGTTCGGGCGAAAGCACCATGTACGTGGCGCCGAAGAGAGTGTCGCACCTCGTTGTGTAGACGGTTATGACGTCATTACACTCCCCGCCGCCACACACTGCCTTGAAATCAACCTCGGCGCCGGTTGACTTGCCGATCCAGTTGCGCTGCATCTCCTTGATGCCGTCCGGCCAGTCGAGCGTGTCGAGATCGGCCAGCAGCCGTTCGGCATATTCGGTTATCTTCAGCATCCACTGACGCATCGGCCGCCGCACGACCGGGTGGTTGCCGCGCTCGGAGTGGCCGTCGATGACCTCCTCGTTCGCCAGTACGGTTCCCAGCGCTGGGCACCAGTTCACCGGCACTTCGGCGACGTACGCGAGACCTTTTTTGTAGAGCTGCTCGAAGATCCACTGGGTCCATTTGTAGTACTTGGGGTCGGTCGTGTTGACTTCGCGGTCCCAGTCGTAGGAGAAGCCGAGCGAACGAATCTGCTCGCGGAAGCGGTCGACGTTCTTCCTGGTGGTGACCGCGGGGTGGGTGCCGGTTTCGACCGCGTACTGCTCCGCCGGCAGCCCGAAGGCGTCCCACCCCATCGGGTGCAGAACGTTGAACCCCTTCATCCGCTTGTACCGGCAGAGTATGTCGGTGGCGGTGTAACCTTCGGGATGTCCGACGTGCAGACCAGCGCCGGACGGGTACGGGAACATGTCAAGGCAGTAGAATTTCGGCTTGACACCGCCGTCTTCGGCTGTTTTGAATGTCTTGTGTTCAAGCCAGTATTTCTGCCATTTCTTCTCGATGGCCGAGAAATTGTATTCGCTCATTTCTGCTTCTGGTCCTCGACGTGCTCGGCGATCGACTTCGCTATCATGCCGGAAACGTCGTTGGTCGCCGCCGCGACGCCGGCTTTTACGGCGTAGTAAATCGCCTTGTGGGACGAACTCCCGTGGGTGATTATCACCGCTCCGGGAACGCCGAGCAGCGGCGCTCCGCCGTACACCTCCGGATCCATCTGGCTCTTGAGCGCCCTGAAAGCGCCTTTGAGCAGGATCGCCCCAAGCACCCGCCACGGCCCGCGGAAGCACTCCCGTTTAAGCCAGTGCCCCACCGCCTTGGCAATCGATTCCGTCGTCTTCAGGACCACGTTGCCGACGAACCCGTCGCACACGGCTATGTCCACCGTGCCTTTGTAGAGATCCTTGCCCTCGATGTTGCCGAGAAAATTGACGCTCTTCGTCTCCTTGAGCAGCGGAAACGTCTCTTTGGTCATCTCGTTGCCCTTGCAGTCCTCCGTGCCGATCGACAGCAGACCGATCGACGGAGTGGTGCGGTGCAGCACCGCCTTGGAATAGGCGTTGCCCATTATCGCGAACTGGACGAGCCATTCGGGGTGGCAGTCCATGTTGGCGCCGGCGTCGAGAATCAGTATCGGGCGGCGCGGCGTGCGCGTCGGCAGCACTGTCGCGATCGCAGGCCGTTTCACGCCGGGGATGCGCCCGAGATTGAGTATCGCGCTCGTGGCGACGGCGCCGGAGTTGCCGGCCGACACGAACGCATCCGCCCGACCCTCCTTCACCAGCCGCATCGCCACATTTATCGAACAGTCGCGCTTCCGCCGGACGGCGTCAACCGGACTTTCGTCCATCTCCGCGATGTCGGGGGCGTGGACGATTTCCAGCTTGCCCTTGACGATGGCCTCCTGCGCGGAGCGTTTCAAATCCCGCGGCAGACCGTCAAGTTCGGACTGTATGGGCGCCAACTGCCCCACCAGCAGAATCTTAACGTCCGCCAGACCCACGGCGGACTCAACCGCACCGACAACGACCTCGCCGGGGGCGTAATCGCCGCCCATCGCATCAAGCGCAATCCGAGTCATAGGGATACCCTCCCCCAAAACCGGCCTGATCAACTGGCGGCGATCACCTTGCGGCCCCTGTACATGCCGCATTTCGGGCAGGCGCGGTGCGAACGGACCGCCGCGCCGCACGACGGACAGGTTCCGACCTGCGCGAGAATCGGCTTTTCCAGCGACGCGACGCGCTCGCGTTTGCGGCGCTTGGACACTTTATTTTTAGGACTTGCCATTTTTCTTTCTCCTTTTCTCGGGTCTTTTTTCTACCTTCAATCCGTCAAGCGCGTTCCACCGATCATCCGCCGGAATCTTTTCACTGCGTTCGATTCCGGGGCATGACGCTGCGCAAACCGGGTATGCGGGCAGGGCGAGTATTATACTCTCTCTTACATCTTCCGTCAAATCGACTTCCGGGGTCTTCTCGCCGATTTCGCGCGAAACCGTGAAACCCTCCACTTTTACGGTACTGGTGAAATCCCTGCCGCACCGGCAGCAAACCAGAGCGAAATCCTGCTCCAGTGTGCCGCGGACCAGAAGCTCGTTGCCGAATACCTCCGCCGAAAGCCGGTATCTGACGCCGCCGGAAGGCTTCACCAGATCTTCGCTGATGTCCACGACGCCGACTTCGCCTTCTATCGTCTCGCCGCCCTCCGCGAGCCGGGACGCGTCTATTATGAGTTTTTCATCCATATCGGCATATTATAGCAAAAATTCAGCCGTCACCGGACATCGGCGGAATTCCGTTCTTCGTCTGGCAGACCCTTCCCGCGGCTTACGAAGCGGCGCACCAGCACGTACAGCGGCGGCACGAACAGAATGCCCACGACCGTGGCGGTCAGCATGCCCCAGAACGTCGAAACCCCCACCGCGCGCCGCGCGTTCGCCCCCGCACCGGTCGCAGTCACCAGCGGTATCACCCCGATCACGAACGACAGCGCCGTCATCTGCACCGAGCGGAAGCGCTGCTTGAGCCCTTCGATGGCCGCCTCCACGAGCGGCATCCCGGCGGCCTCCTTCTGCATCGAATATTCGGCCATGAGAATCGCCGACTTGGCCGTTATGCCGACCAGCATCAGCAGTCCCAGCTGACAGTAGATATTCATCGCGATGCCGGACGCCTTCAGCCCGAGCAGCCCGCCGAGAAGCGACACCACCACGCAGAGGATGACCGGCAGCGGCACCGTCCAGCTCTCGTACTGCCCCACGAGAAACAGATACGCCATCACCAGCGACAGCGCCAGCATCCACACGATTTCGCCTTCGTTCTGCTTCTCCTGATAGGACATGTCGGTGAACGAAACCTGCCAGTCGCCGCCCATTTCGGACACCTGCTTTTCAATCTCCCGCATCAGTTCGCCGGAACTCACCCCCGGGGCCGACTGGGCCGTGAACGACGCCGCCCTGAACAGGTTGAACCGCTCCACCTGCCGCGGCCCCACCGTCCACCGGAACGTCCCGACCGACATGATCGGCACCTGCGCACCGCCCTCGCCTGGCACGTGCATCGACCCCAGCTGGTTCGGCGTGGCGCGGTTGGCGAGATCGGCCTGGATGTTCACCTGGTAGTTTTTCCCGCTCAGGTTGAAGTCGTTCACGTAGTACGACCCGAGCTGCCCCTGCAGCGCGGAAAACACGTCCGACACTTTCACCCCCATCTGCTCGGCGAGAGCGCGGTCGAGCGCGAATCTCAGCATCGGGGTCGAGGCGTTGAACGAAGAACTCGCGTACAGTGCCGCGCCCGAGGCCGTCAGCCGCGCCGACAGCTCGCCGACGGCGCGTTCAAGGTCGGAGTACGTCACGTCTCCGACCGCCTGCAGCTGAAAACTCACGCCTCCCGACGCGCCGAGCCCCGCGATCGGCGGCGGCACGAACGCGATCACCCGCGCGGCGGCGATGTCCGCGGTCTCCGCCATGATCCGCCGCTGCACGTCGAACACCGAATGCCCTTCGCCGCCGCGCTCTTCCCAGGGCTTCAAGACCACGATCATGTAACCGAGATTCTCGCCGGCGCCCCCCATGATGGAAAAGCCCGGCACTTCGCTCACCAGTTTGACGTCCTCCATCTTGCGGATGCGTCCGCCGATCTCCGCCATCGTTTTCCCGGTGCGCGCGAGAACCGATCCCGGCGGCAGCGTCACGTCCACGAACATCGCCCCCTTGTCTTCGCTCGCGACGAATTCAGGCGGCAGCGATTTGAACAGGTGCACGTCCGCCGCGATTACGGCGGCGAACACCAGCACCGTCACCGGCATGAACCTGATCATCAGCCGGCAGCAGGCCGCCGCGCCGTCGCGGATGCGGTCGAAGCACGTGTTGAACAGCTTGAAAAAGCCCTTCGCCGGCGGCGCCCGCCTGAGCGTCATCGCCGCCAGCGCCGGCGACAGCGTCATCGCGCACAGCGTCGAGAGGCACAGCGCCACGCACATCGTCACCGAAAACTGCAGGTAGATCGTGCCCACCATCCCATGCGCGAACCCGATCGGCGCGTACACCGCCAGCACCACCAGCGTGGAGGCGATGAGCGCCATCGTCACCTCCTTCATCGTCTCGACCACCGCGGTCCCCGGCGGTTTACCGGCCTCCAGCTTCGTCATGCACGACTCCGTCACGCAGATTGCGTCGTCCACCACCGAGCCGATCACCAGTATGAGCGCGAACATCGTCAGCGTGTTGACCGACATCCCGAACATCTGCATGAAGAGGAACGTGCCCACCAGCGAGACCGGTATCGCCACGGTCGGGATGAGCGTCGCCCGCCAGCTCTGCAGAAACAGCCAGGTTATCAGCACGACCAGCAGAAAAGTCTCGCAAAGCGTCTCGACGATCTCGCGCATGGACGTCTTCACGAAGTCCGTAGTGTCGTACGCCATGTCCCAGCGCATGCCGTCCGGCATCGACCGCTGCACGTTTTCCAGCGTCCGGCGAATCTCGTCGACGATGTCCAGCGCGTTGCCGTCCTTGAGTTTGTAAACCGCTATCATCACTCCTTTTTCGCCGTTGAACGTGCAGGTGTTGGCGTAGCGCTCCGCCCCCAGTTCGACACGCGCGATGTCCTTCATCCGCACCATTCTACCGCGGTCCGCCGAATATCTCACCACGATGTCCTCGAACTCTCTGACGGTTTTCAGCCGGCCGGCCGCCAGGATTTTGAACTGCATCATCGAACCCGCGCCCTCGGCGCCGACCGATCCCGCCGCCGCCTGAAGGTTCTGCGACGAAATCGCGGCGCGGACCTCCGCGACGCCGATGCCCAGCGAGCGCATCCGTTCCGGGTCGAGCCAGCACCGCATCGACCGCTTCGCCTCGCCGAAAAGCTGAATCGACCCCACGCCCTCGATGCGCGCGACGGCATCGCGTATCCGTATGTCCGCGAACGTCGACACGTCGATGAGCGAATGCGCCGGGTTAGAAGAGTGCACCGCCACGGCGCAGAGCATGTCGGCTGAGCGCTTCATCACCTTCACGCCCACCGATTTAACCTCCTGCGGCAGCTGCGGCTCCACCAGTTTCACCGCGTTGTTCACGTTCACCAGCGCCATGTCTTCGTCCGCGCCGGGCTTGAAAGTCACCGCCAGCTCGTAGTTGCCGGAATTGTCCGACTTCGAGCTGAAATAAATGACGTCCTGAACCGTGTTTATCTCCGACTCCAGCGGCGACGCCACCGAGTTGGCGATTTCGTCGGCCGACGCACCGGCGTAGTAGGCCGTCACCGTTATGCACGGCGGCGCTACCACGGGGTATTCCGAAACCGGCAGCCGCACGGCGCAGATCGCACCCGCCAGAAAGAGGATTATCGAAATCACCGCCGCCAGCCGCGGCCGCTTTATGAACAACTGCGCGAACATCTCAGTTCACCTTGAGCGGAGCGCCGTCGAAAACCTTGTGCACGCCGTCGGTAACCACCGTGTCGCCAGCCGTGACCCCTTTCTCCACGAAGGTGTCGTCGCCGGTCTGGTCGCCGAGTTCTATCTTGCGTTTGACCGCTTTGCCGTTCTCCACGACGTAGACGAACCGCGCGTCGCCCTCGAAAACGACCGCCGACATCGGCACCGACAGCTTCGGCTCGCTGAACTTTTCGCTGATGACTAGTTTCACGTATCCACCCGGCCTGAGCACCCCCTGGGAATTGTCCCCCCGCAGGCGCAGCTTGACCGTACCCGTCGCCGGATCCACCTTGTTGTCAATCGCGAAAAGCTCGAGCTTCACCGGATATTCAGCCCCGTCCGACCGCAGCAGTCTTATCTTCGTCGACATGCGCAGCTGACGGTTTTCGAACGCCCAGATCACCGTCGGCTCGGGGAACGCCACCTCCACGTCAATCGGATTTATCGCCAGCACGTCGGTCAGCACCCCGCTCACCGGGGAAACGTTGTTGCCGGCCTTGAACTCCGTCGTGCCGATCACCCCGTCGATGGGACTCGCCACCGTGCAGTGCGCCAGATCGTCCTCGCAAAGTATCACCTTGGCCTTCGCCGCCTCGATCTGCGCCTTGAGCACGTCGCGGTTCAACGTCACCCGGTCGAGTTCGATTTTCGAGACCCCGCCGCGCTTTTCGCTCGCCGCGTACCGATCCAACTCCTTCTCCGCGTGCCGGCACCGGGCCTCAAGTTCCGCCAGCTGCGCCTTCGCCGTCTGCAGATTCGCCTTGTAAATCGTGTCCTCTATCCTGAAAAGAACGTCGTCTTTCTTAACCGAGTCGCCTTCTTTGCCGTTCTGTTCCACGATGCTGCCGGTCACCCGCGCCGTGATTTTCACCGAATGCGACGACACCACGCGCCCCACGTACACGTAACCGTCGCTCTCGGCCACTGATTTCGGCTTCGCCGCCCTCACCGTCACCGCATGTTCAGCCGCGGCCGCCGCCGGCGGATTCGTCCCGACCACCGCCGCGGCCACCGCCGCGGCTGTCAATATCATGTGTTTCATAGACAAAAATTATACCATTTTCCGCGGCGGCTCGCACCGCCGGTGCGAAAAAAATTCTTTCAGCACGGCCCGGCTCTCCGCTTCAAGAACGCCCGTCACTATCTCCGGATGGTGGTTCACGCCGGGGTGGTCGAACACACCGAACACCGTGCCGCCCCCGCGTTTGGGGTCCGACACCCCCCACACCACGGTCTTCACCCGCGCCAGAACGATCGCCCCGGCGCACATCGGGCACGGCTCCTTCGTGGCGTAAAGCCTCGCCCCGCACAGCCGCCAGTTCCTGCGCGCCTTGAACGCGGCGGACAGCGCCAGCATCTCCGCATGCGCCGTCGCGTCTCGCCTCCCCTCGGTTCGGTTGTGCGCGATTCCGAGTATCCTCGCCGATTCCGGAGGGCCGTCCTCCGCCACCGGCGGCTCCACGATCACGCACCCGGCCGGCACTTCGCCGGCCGCCGCAGCTTTCGCCGCCTCGGCAAGCGCCAGCCGCATGAAATATTCGTCGAACGCCGCGTTCACCCCAGGGCCTTCTCCGCGTTGGCGTAAGTGAGCTCCGCGAAATCCTCCGCCGCCGTCCCCCGCAATTTCGCCAGAAACTCGCACGTCAGCCCGATGAACCCCGGCTCGTTCGGCGTGCCCCTCAGCGGCACCGGCGCAAGAAAAGGCGAATCCGTCTCGATCAGTATCCGGTCGTCGGGCACGGCCAGTGCCGTCTCCCGCACGTTCTCGGCCGGCCGGAAGGTCACGACCCCCGAAATCGAAATATAGAAGCCGAGATCGAGAAACCGCTTCGCGTTCGCCGGCGACCCCGTGTAGCAGTGTATGATGCCGCGGGAGGGAATTTCCCTCAGCATCGCCAATGTGTCTTCATCCGCGTCCCGCGTGTGCACCGTCACCGGCAGCCCCAGTCGCCGCGCCTCTTCAAGCTGCTCGCCGAAAAGTTTCAACTGCGCGTCGCGCGTATCCGCCGAATAATGGTAGTCGAGTCCGATCTCCCCCACCGCCGTGCGCCGCGCGCCGCCGAGATCCCTCCGCACCGCCGCGGTCTGCCCGCGGTCGTAGCCCAGCGCTACCGCCACTTCCGGAGCGACAACCGCCTCGGCCGCGACAGCCGCCGCGAACGCCGCCGTCTCGTTGAGCGCCGCCGAACCGCCGACCGCCATCAGCTTCTCCACCCCGGCGGCCTTCGCGCGCTCCAGCATCTTCGCGATTTCCGTCGGATCCGCCGTTTCGAAATGGCAATGCGTATCGAACAGTTTCACCGCTCCAGGAACCTCCCGCCGCGGACCCCGGTGAACGCACCGTCGCGGTAGCACACCGCCCCGTTCACCATCGTCAGCTTCACGCCGCCGGAAAAAAGGTGCGGCGAAGAATACGTCGCGTTGCCCCTGAACTCCGACTCGTTCCACACGACGATGTCCGCGAACGCGCCTTTCTTCAGCCGGCCGCGCCCGATCAGACCGAACCGGTCGGCGACGGTCGACGTCATCCGCCGCACCGTCTCCTCCCGCGAAAACCCGAGCGAACGCACTCTCCGGTAGAACTCAGGCATCGTGGCGTAGGCGCGCGGGTGCGGATGATCACTGCCGAGCGGCCCCCACGGCGCGCGCAGCGACGCGTCGCTGCCCGGCACCACCCACGGCCGCGAATATATCTTTGAAAGATTCTCCTCCGACATGCCGAAGAAAAAAGCCCCCGTCCTGCATCCGTCGCTCCGCAGAACGCCGCAGACGAACTCCCCGGGCGTCGCCGCGCCGTCCCCGCCGGCCAGAATCTCGCTCACGAGCCGCCCGGAATACCGGCGGTTCTCCCCGCTCCACGTTCCTCCGATCATCACGGTCTTCCAGTCACGACCAGACGCGTCGATCTCCTCCGCTATGCGGGCGCACTGCGCGGAATCCTCCAGACGCGCCAGTTCGGCCGGCGCTCCGCCCTCCTGGGCCCAGTCCGGCAGCACGATGTCGAGATCAGTCCCCGCCGCGCAGTAAGGATACCTGTCGCTGCCGAGCAGCAGACCCGCCGCCACCGCGCCTTCGATCTTTTCGAGAACCGCGTCGATTTTACCCCAGTTGCTCCGTCCGCTCGTTTTCAAATGCGATATCTCCGCCCGCACCCCAGTCGCCTTCACGAGATCGATCACTTCGTCGATCGCCGCCTCTATCCCGTCCCCCTCGCTGCGCATGTGCGTCGCGTAAAACGCGCCGTGCGCCGCGGCCGCCGACGCGAGCGCCTCGACTTCCTCCCGCGTCGCGTATTTGCCCGGCTGATAGATGAGCCCCGTGCTGAGGCCCCACCCGCCTTCGTCCAGACTCCGCCCCAGCAGTTCGCACATCCGCCGGATTTCGTCGGCCGTCGCCGCGCGGCCCGCGTACCCGACAACCGACGCGCGCAGCGTGTTGTGCCCGACGAACTGCACCGTGTTCACCGCCGGCTTCGCCGCGGCGAGCGCCCCGCGGTATTCCGCCAGCGAGCGCCAGATCAGCCGGTCGCCCAGCAGCGCCGCCCAGTCCGACGACAGCCGCGCCTCGCCGTAACGCGGCGCCGCGGAACCTCCGCACTGCCCGTTGATTTCCGTCGTCACCCCCTGGCTCGTCTTTGACGGCGCATCCGGCTCGATCAGCAGATACGCGTCGGAATGCGTGTGCGCGTCGATGAAGCCGGGTGTAACCGCGCAACCCGCCGCGTCAACCGTCTCCGCGTCGTAACGCGGGGGCGGCCCGCCCCCGCGGCGGACGACGTCCGTTATCCGGTCACCGTCCACCGCCACGTCGCCGGCGAACGCCGGGCCGCCGGAGCCGTCGATGACGGTGCCGTTGACGATTACGATCATTTCACGGACGTCATTTGCCGATGATCTTTTTGAAATACGGCTGCACGTTCTCCCACCAGATTTTATAGCCGGTTTCGTTGGGATGCAGAAGATCGTTCATCACCCGCCGCGTAAGGATGCCTCCCGGCTCCAGGAACTTGTCGTTGAAATCCACCCACAGCACAGTATCGCCGTCGGCGTAGTTCTTTATGATTTTGTTGACGCTTTCGTTCGCCATCCGCAGCCTGTCGTCGGGCTTCTCCCTGTAGGGGAATATGGGCAGCAGCAGGATCTTCGATTCCGGATGCTTCGCCTTGATGGTCTCCAGAATGCGCTTGATGCCGGTGGCGATGCCTGGCACGTCGCGGCCTTGGTTGTTAACTCCGATCAGCAGCATGAAGAGCTTCGCCTTGTAACCTTCGAGTTCCCCGTTCCGCATGCGCCACAGCACGTGTTGGGTGCGGTCGCCGCCGTAACCGAGATTGAGCAGCCGGTACGTCTTTTTCAGTTCCGCGAAAAGCTCCCGGCCTTCGCCGCCTTCGCGTTCCCACCGGTGGGTGATCGAATCGCCCACGAAAACCGCGTCGTATTCAATCTCGCCGTTGTCGACGATTTCGTTGCGTTTTTCGAGATAGCGCGCCGGCCAGTAATTGCCGCCCCTGAGCGACATCGCCGGTATCGGATCATCCCCGCAGTCGTACAGGCGCGGTGATGACGGCCACACCGAGGGGATGTGCTCGTCGGGCTGGGCGGCCAGCACCTTGTCCACGAGCGGCACCACCGAACTGGCCCAGATTTCGTAGCCGAGTTCGTTCGGATGCAGCAGATCTGGGAAAATCTCCCTGCTCAGCCGGCCCTCGGCGTCGAGGAACTTGTCGGTGAAATCGCACCAGATGACGCTCTTGCCGTCCGCGAACTTGGCGATTTCACGGTTGACCACGTCGTTGCGGCGGCGGCTGGGGGAATCCGCCTTGCCGCGGGGGAATATGGCCGTCAGAATCGTGCGCGCCCCGGGCTGCTTCTGCTTGATGACGTTCAATATCTCGCGAATCCCGAGAATGGTGTCGATCGGCGGCTCCTTGGCGATCGGGAAATGCCCCGTGTTGTTGGTGCCGATCATGAGCAGAATGCACTTCGCCTCGTAGCCGTCGAGTTCACGGCCCTCGGTGATCCGCCACAGCACGTGCTCGGTGCGGTCGCCGGAAGTGCCGAGCTGCAGCGCCCTGCGGCTGCCGGTTTCGAAATACTTCTTCCACACGCGGGCGCCGGCGTCCTCCCAGAAATGAGTTATCGAATCGCCGATGAAGACGACCCGGGCCCCGCCGTTGGTCACCGCCTCCATGCGTAACTTGTGCCGCGTCATCTGCCAGCAGTCCGGCCTGCCGTCCCACGCCGTCGGCGTGACCGCCCTTATCGCGCCGAACGCGCCGGTCGCGACAATGCCCGCGGCGAACGCCGCCGCAATTGCGAATCTCTTTTTCATTCAGTGATCTCCGTCTTTCTTTTTTGCTTTGCCCTTGGTTTCAAATCTCCGCCGCCGGCCGATCAGTTTTTGAATGAATGAATCGGCGCCGGTATGCGCCCCCGCCGGTTGATCATCGCCGCGCAGGAAAACTTCGACACCTTAATGACCGGTGCGCCGCCGAGCAACCCGCCGAACTTCACCCGCCGCCCGACGCCCTTGCCCGCAACCGGGATTATCCGCACCGCCGTCGTCTTCTGGTTGACCATGCCTATCGCCGCCTCGTCGGCGATAATGCCCGCCAGCGTCGATGCCGGGGTAGAGCCGGGCACGGCGATCATGTCCAGCCCCACCGAACAGACGCACGTCATCGCCTCAAGTTTCTCGATCGTCAGCGCCCCGGCGTTAACCGCTTCCACCATGCCGCGGTCTTCGCTCACCGGAATAAAAGCCCCCGACAGCCCGCCCACGTAGGAGCTGGCCATCACCCCGCCTTTCTTAACCTGGTCGTTCAGCAGCGCCAGCGCCGCGGTGGTGCCCGGCGCCCCGGGCTGCTCCAGGCCGATTTCCTTCAGAATGTCGGCAACCGAATCACCCACCGCCGGCGTCGGAGCCAGCGAAAGATCGATTATGCCGAACGGTATCCCAAGACGCTTCGACGCCTCCTGCGCGACGAGCTGACCCACCCGGGTTATCTTGAACGCCGTGCGCTTGATGGTTTCGCACAGTTCTTCGAAATCCGCCCCGCGGCAGCTCTTCAGCGCATGGTTCACCACTCCGGGGCCGCTCACCCCCACGTTGATCACCGCGTCGCCTTCGGTCACCCCGTGAAAGGCCCCGGCCATGAACGGGTTGTCGTCCGGCGCATTGCACAGCGTGACCAGTTTCGCGCACCCGATCGAATCGCGGTCTTTCGTCCGCTCCGCCGTCTCCTTCACGATTTCGCCCATCAACCGCACGGCGTCCATGTCGATGCCGGCCCGGCTGGAGCCGACGTTCACCGAAGCGCAGACTCGCTCCGTCGCCGCCAGCGCCTCCGGTATCGAACGTATCAGCATCTCGTCCGCCGGCGTCATCCCTTTCGAAACCACCGCCGAATACCCGCCGATGAAATTCACCCCCAGCCGCCGCGCCACGCGGTCCAGAGTCTCCGCGATCTTCACGAAATCCCGCGGACGGCGGCAGCACGGAGCCCCCACCGCCGCGACGGGCGTCACCGATATGCGCTTGTTCACGATCGGCACCCCGAACTCACGGGATATTTCATCACCGGTCTTCACCAGATTCTCCGCCAGCCGCGTCAGCTTTCCGTACACCTTCGCGCACGTCTCCTTCACCGTGCCCGACGCGCAGTCCAGCAACGAGACCCCCAGCGTGATGGTGCGCACGTCGAGATTCTCCTCGAGAATCATTTTGTTGGTCTCAAGAACTTCGGAAAGATTTATCACTCCGACACCCCCGGCGGCCGGGCTACACCCGGTGCATCTTCTCGAATATCTCGGCCTTCTGGCATCGTATCTTGAGCCCCATCCCGAGACCCAGCTCGCCCATCTCGGCCGCCATGTCTTCGAACGCCTTCCTGCATTTGCCGCAGTCGACTATCATCATCATGTTGAAATAGTCGCGCACCACCGTCTGCGAAATGTCGAGAATGTTGACGTTCTCGTCGGCAAGGTAGGCGCAGGTCTTCGCCAGAATGCCCACCCTGTCCCTGCCGACGACGGTTATTATCGCCCTTTTCATGCGGCACTCCGGCCGATTCAGCGTTTTTTGATCAGCGGTATCTGCGCCGCAGCCACTGACTGACCGAGCCGCCGGGCCTTCTCGTCAGGCATGAAGATGTCGATCTTCTCCGCCCATTCCGGATAGACGTCCCCGAGCAGCGCCTTCGCCGTCTCGAGGATGATCTCCCCGCCGAGGCCCGAAGTGACGCGGCCGAGAATCATCATGTTGGCGTAGTCGTAGAATTCGTTGTACCACGGCACCGCGTGCGCGAGGAACCGGCCGATCTGCACGAACACTTTCAGCGCCGCGCCGTCGCCCTTCTCCATCGCCGCCTGCACCGTTTTGAGCCGCTCCGGCAGCTTCATGGTTTTCGGGAACTTGAACCCGTTCGCCTCCGCCAGCCAGTTCACCGCCTGCTGCGAAAACGCCATCGCCCCGACGCCCGCGTCGCCGGACCACTCGTCCTTCGGCGCATTCGGGTTGAAATCCACCGGCGCAAACGCCAGTTCCGAGATTCTGCCGTTCATCGCCCCGCCGGGGTCGACGTACCCGACCGCCTCGGACGAACCCATCGCCACACCGAGTATGCCCTTGCGGTTCATCGTTATCATGCCAGCGAGCGCCGTGACGTCTCCGTCGTTGTACACCGCGAACGGAACGTTCCAGTCCTTCTCGATCCGGTAGAACATGTTCTGCGCGGCTTCGAACTTCGAAGGATTCTTCTCCTTCACCGCGCGCAGCAGCGAGGCGAGCCCCAGCTTCTGCCCCACCAGCACGCCGGCCGTCGAACCGCCGATCGCGTCCACCCGCGGCAACGCCGCCGCCGCTTCCTTGAGCCCCGCGGTCAGTTTGGAATAGTGGTACTCCGGATCGGGCTGGTTGCGGGGATCCCACGGAAACTCCTTCGAGAAAACGACCTTGCCCTTGTTGAGCGCCGAAATCTTGAAATCGGACGCCCCGAGATCGAACCCGATGCGGCAGCCGTCCGCCACCGTCTTCACCCGCTGCAGCTTCTCCGAAGTCTCCGGCATCTTGCGCAGCGGCACGATCGCCGTTTCCACCGGACGCCCGTAGATGGAGGTGAAGAAATCGTAGTCGAACTTGCGAGCGCCGTTTTTGGTGTAGGCCCTCGCCACCGGCTTGACGATCGCGTCTGGCCCGGAGAGGTAGAGCTTCCAGCCGCCGGCCGACCAGACGATGAATTTGGCGATGCGTTCGACCACCCTGGTCACGAATTTCTCCGCCGCGGGATCGAGCCGTTTGGGAATCGGGAAATCGTAGCGGAACACCTTCCCCCCCTCGCGTTCCCAGGCGATGGCCACGACACCGGCGCTCGCCTTCGCTCCGATGCCGTCGTAGACGCGCCAAAGCGCGCTCATCGGCGCGATGAACCCGCAGTCGCGGCAGTTTTTCTTCCCGCATGAACAGACCATTTCTCCAGCTCCTTTCGTTTTGTTCTTTCCGTCGGTGACCGACATGCCGTAAATTATACCTTCATTCGCCGGTTTTGACAAGTGCGGCGCGACAGTGTCAAAGCGATATGGTGGCGGCGACCGGATAATGGTCTGACGCGAAACCGCCGCCTGGGCGGTCGTCTATCGTCGCGTGCCAGTAAACGCGCACGTCCGGTGTTGCAAAGATGTAGTCAAGCCGGCATCTCGGCTCCCCTTTGAAGCCGTGAAAGGTTTTATGCGGCCCCTTGTGTCCGCTCCCGCTCGCCGCGTATGTGTCTCGCAGTTCCGTCGACACCAGCGCGATCGGGTTCGTCTTCGCGCTTTCGGAGAGGACCGGCCCCTGCAGTTTGGCGATCATGGCGGGATCGTCGGTCTCCTCCAGCGTCGCGTTCAAATCGCCGGTCAGCAGCACGGTCTCGCCGCGGGACTTCGCCGGCCGTACGCCGAGATTCAGCAGCACCTGCATCCCGTCCCACCGCGCCTTGGACGAGATGTGGTCGAGATGGGTGTTGAAGTAGCGGAATTTCCTGCCGGTCCGGAGATCTTCCAGCAGCGCCCACGTGCAGGTGCGGGGGCAACCGGCGCCGGGATACTTGGAACCAGGCTCGTCCGGCGTCTTCGAAAGCCAGAAGGTGTCGCTTTCAAGACATTTGAAACGGTCGGTGCGGTAGAAGATGTACATGCCCTCGCCGTCGCGGTTTTTCCCGCGTCCGCAGCCCACGAAGGAGAACCCCGGCAGCTCCTCGGTGAGAATCGCCATTTCGAAGGGGACCGCCTCCTGCACGCCGAACAGGTCGAAGCCGTAGTCGCGGACGATCGCCGCCACGCGCGGCATGCGCAGATACCAGCGGTTGTCCCCCTTGTCGCCGGGGCATCGCACGTTGAACGTGGCGACGGTGAACTGCCCGGCCGATTTCGGCGGCGGAGTTTGCAAAGCCGCGCAGCCGGCCGCGGCGAATGCCAGCGCAGCCCCAAAAATGACTTTCTTCATGCTCACTCCGTTTCCGCTGTGTTGATCTTATCGTAGGAACCTTCGCGAAAGACCACGTCGATGCCGCGGCACAGCCAGTCGGTGAGGTCGACGAAACCGCCGTCTTTCGGCGCGGCGACCGTCTCGACATGCCCGTCGGCGAAGGCGACGTGCCCCACAATCTGCCTGCCACGGCGGTGGTTGAAGCCAATCGATTCGCTGCCGCCGACCTGTTTGTAACGAAGGCAGCAGTCGGTTTCTTCGCTGCCGTTGTCCGCCGTGAGTTCAACGGTCGGCAGGGCGCTCACCCCCGATTGCGCCGTCATTTTCGCCGTGAGCTGCAGCCCCTGGATTTCGGCGAAAAGCAGCGTGCGGTCGGCGCGGACGAGCGATGTCGATTTCACGCCGTCGTTTGGCGTGGAGAGCGCCTTGCCGGATTCCTTTTCATAGCCGAACCGCGCGTTCATGTGGTAACTCCAGCCCGGCCGCGGCACCCCGCGCTTGCGACACGCCTCTTTGAACGCGGGGCACATGTAACAGTCTCGGTTGCCGCCGACCGCCCGCCATATCGCCCCGTTGCTCAACGCGTAAATCTTCTCGCCGTCGTTCTGACTTGAAAGCGAACACTGCGAAAAAGCCCCGGGGTTCGACAGCGGATACTGCGTGTCCTGGTCAAGGTAGCTTATCCAGCCCTTGTGCACGTAGTAAGCGACGCCCAATCCCTGCTGGGTGTTGTTGAAATCGTAGTACTGCGCACTCTGGGCGAACGGATAGTAACCGGAGATGGCGTAACTGCTCACCGCGGCGGCGAGGTTCTTCATGTTGGTCGCGCACTTGATGGTGCGCGCCTTGTCGGCGCTGCCGCTGAAAGCGACGAGCAACGTGCCCGCCAGTATGCCGATAATGCCGATCACGACCAGCATCTCCAGCAGAGTGAAAGCCTTTTTCATTTATCTCGCCTCAATCGAATTGATGGTAGAAGAGAATGCGCATACGGTGCGGCGGCGACGCGGTGCCGGCCGTCGTCTCGTTGACGGACGACACCGGTTCACGCCATACGAGCGCCACCGCCCGAGCCCCGAGCTGCGAAGGCGTGTGCCCGGCGTTCGACCCGCCCATAACCGTCGGCTCCGCCCTGACGAATATCAGAAAAAGCTGCTGCCGGTTGGCCAGACAGTTCTTCCAGAATGAATAAAGGTATTTGCGGTCGACGTCGTGAAAGTTGTCGCCGAAATTTGCGCCGAACGGGTTTTCGTCGTCCCATTCATTGGCGTACGCCGTTTCCCAGTTCGGGTTGGAGCCGATGGCGCTTTTGAACCCCTTCGCAAACTTCCGCAGTTCGTCCCATTCCACCTTCGCCTCGCTTGAAGCGGGCCCGAAGCAGTACTTGCGTCCCTCGGCGAGATTCATCTTGTCGTTCGGCGAGGCGATAATCCAGTCGTACGGCGTGTTCGCGAACGCCGCCATCAGCAGGTCTTCGCCCGCGAACGGGCTGACCGCCAGCCCGCCGGAAGAGTCAAGTATGCCCCAGTTGCAGGGGTCTGCGTCGAATCCGTCTTTGCCGTCAGCCCATTCCCCGAACGCATAGTGGGTCTTCCACGCATAGTCGCGATTGACGCAGGCGGCGGCGTTCTGGCGACTCGCAAAAGGAGCGCCGTCGTATTTGCCGGCGTTGAAGAAACCGCCTTCGAAAGGATTGCCGCGCTGGTTGAAACTGCGGATGTAGGGCAGGAACTGCAGTTCGCCCATCGATTGGAGAAAGCCTTCGTCGGACACGAACTGGAAAATGTCGTTCTGCCGGCGGCCGGAGCCGTTACAGCGGTCTTGGGCTGTCGCAAGCCAATCCGACGCGCGTACGCCGTTCTGCGCCAGATACCAGTCTTCCGGAGCGTAATTGAAGCGGGGGTCGTCGCAGTAAATCGAAAGACCTCCCGGCGCCACCGCATCCTGGGCGCCGTTTTTGTCGCGGAAAATTCCAAGATCAAGCTTAAGCGCAGTGCCGCAAGCGAGAGGAATGACAGGTTCGCCGCCGCCGCAGATTTTGCTGTTGTCATCGAAATCGCCGGAGTCGTGCCCGTTGTACTCCCGGTCATCGGCCAGCACCGCGGGCACGAGATCCACGGTGTCGTTGCCGTCCATCACCCGAACCCACACCGCGAAATTGAAATTGAGCGTCATATTGTCGGCGACTTCCGCGCCGTTCCTGCCGGAGATATCGCGGTAACGGAGTTTTTTCCCCGACCCGGTTTGGGCGAAATCGGTTGCGTCGTAGACTGCGGTATTCGCCTTGTCGTCTTCTTTGTAGGCGATACCGTAAACAACGGCGTTCGCGAACATCCCGGAGTCGATTTCAAGGTCAAGACCGGTCAGATCGATGGCGCAGTGGTTCTCGTCCACGCCTTCGCTGACGGAAACGTTTCTGCGCCCGAACAGCGTGAAATACCCTTTGGTGGGCATGGCGTTGGCGGCTTTCCAGTCGCCTTTGCCCGGTTTGAAACCGGTGACAAGCCGCGTTTTGTCGAAAGGATCGGAACCTTTGGCGAGGAACGCCTGCACCAGCACCTGCACTTCGTAGGAGGATTTCCGCGAGACGTTGGAGGTTCGTTTGAACGGATAGGCGAGAACTGCGTTGAAAACAACTCTCGCCCCGGTGCCGACGCTCTTGACGAACCACGTGCGCCGGTTCCATTTTTCATCCTCCTCGCCGTTCTGCTTGGTGAACGCCTTGTCTTTATGATCAAGTTCGAGGTGGATGTTTTCCGGAACGATTTCGATGCCGGTCAGCATCGGCACGTGTTCCATCGTCGGAATCGCGAGGGAAATAGGCACTGAATCTTCGTCGATGTAATCGTAGAGTGCGCCGAGCGTACAGAGGTCGAGACGCTCGCGGAGAATCTTGAAAGCGCTGTTGCCCTGAATTGTCTGCAGATCGTCGAGCGATTCATCCTTGCCGACAAGAGGCTGGCCGTCGGCGTCGTCGGTGAGCAGCACCGCCGTGCCGTTGGTGAACGCGCCGGGGAACCACGAATCGGTGATGAACTTCTGCGCTTTGGCGAGTTCGGCGCCGGAACCGTAGAACGAGCCGTCCCGGGGCGGGCTGGCGATGTAGTTCCAGAACGGGCTGATGAAACCGACGCTGCCGTACACGCCGGAACCGATGGCGAGGTTGTAGTCTGCCATCGACACGAGCCGGGTGCGGAATGCGTCGTTCGTCGTCTTACTTATAAACTGGTCGAAAGCGTCGGGACTGACCGTTCCGTCGCCGGTGTGACCGGTGTTTTCGAACAGATAGGCGATCGATATGCGCCCGTTCGGGGAGCTGTCGCGCATGATATTCGCCCGGAAGCGGTTGATGTCGAAGTAGTCGGACACGTTCACCGCGGTGTAGGCGTAGCGCCCCGCGTCGTAACCGAGCGGCGCCCATACGGCGGTGCGCGTGCGGCGAGACCAGTAGCGCACGGTGTTTACGAGCGGCGGCGGGATGTAGGCTATCGATTCGAGAGCGAGTGTGGACACGGTCGGCTCCTTGCGCTCGTCATCGGCGGACATGTTGAAAGACTCTTCGTCGCCCATGAAGACGCGGTTGCGCCAATAGTTGTGGCCGCTGCGGTTGCCGACGCCGGGGTAGGGGTCGTCGCCGATCGCCGCGTCGATTTCGCGCATTGCCCCGGCGAGACCGGCCTTGACAAGTTGCGCGGCGCCTATGCGCTGCCTTAGAAAGCTCGAAGGCAGCCGGCTTTGACGCATGAACATCGAAAACGCCACCGCCGAAACGACCATGAACGCCATCATGCCGAGGACGATAAGCAACGCGGAACCTTTTTTCATCGCTCACCTCCGGTCAGCCGGTGCCAGTTCGGGTAGAACATGCGTATCTTCGCGCTCCCGACGCCCGGCGGAGTTATTGTCTCCCCTTTGCGCACGGTGACCCGGTAGGGGTTGCCCCATGGGTCGAGGATTTTACCGCCGGTGATCGAGGCGTTGTAGAGAACGGGCACGTCGGAGTTGCGGGTTTTGACTTTGCCGAGAATGAAGCCGAGATTGCTTTCGGTGGCTTCCTGCTCTTCCATGGTATAGGCGTCAAGCGAACCGTCTTCGTCGAAATTCCGGAAGGCGAGAATCGCGTTGGTGATCTCCCGCGCTTCGGTGGAGGCGCGGGCGGTTCTCGCCCGGCGCTGGGCGTTCGCCACGCCGGTGGTCATCGCCGCGGCGATGATGGCGATCATCGCCATCACGACCAGCAGTTCGATAAGGGTAAACGCCCTCTTCACTGGACCACCTCCTCCGGCATGGTGGAAATGTCGTCCCATGAATAATCTCCGCCGGTCTTGCCGTCCGGCCCGTAGGAGTGCACACCGACGAGAAACGACACCCCTCCGGCGGAACTCGACCCGCTGAGTTCGATCTCGTTGCCATGGCCGCCGCTGAACTTCATCGGATCGGCCATCGCCGCCGGGGCGATGGCCGTTTTCTCGAACGTCGCCTTCAGCGTGCGGCCTTCATCCTTGCGCAAACCGTCGCCGTTCTCGTCCCAGACCGAAGTTATGCCGATCACGGTCACGCCGTCGTCGGCTCGGATGGCGTTTTCTGCCTCGCCGGAATAAATCGAAATCCCCTCGCGCAGGTCGCCGAGCGAAGTGACGGAGGCCACCCCAGTCGTCCAGGCGACGGACGACTGGTTGAAAATCATCGTGAGAATCGTGACCAGCATCGCCAACAGCATGGTGGCGACCAGTATTTCGATAAGTGTGAAGGCCCGTCTCATTTCATCTGTCCCTCAACCCCTGGAAATAGACTTCGGTATAGTAGAGCGGCTGGTGGACGAGGGTCGCGGCGCGCCGGCCGCACCTGACCGCCACGGAGTAGGTGCGGCGGTCGGCGCTCGGGGCGACCACGATGCCCACGGTCATCTCCCCGGGGTCGAAACCGGCGCCGGTGAACCCGGCGGCGTTCATCACCGCGTCGTAGACCGCTTTGGCGGTGCTGTTGCAGGCGCTGCGGTTCAGCGGCGTTCCATTAGCCTGTCCGCTGTACGCGCTAATGCCTGTGCCGGTTCCGTCGCCGGCGTACCGCCCCCACCCTTCGGCGGGCTGGGTGCCGATCGAGCGCCAGGCGTCCCATGTCATGTTGGTGGACGACAGCGCGGCGATCATGGCGTTCAGATGCATCTCCGCCATGGCGGCGCCCTGCACATCTTCGTTGGACTGCTGGTTCTCGCGGTAGCCGAACGCGTAAAGGCCGACCAGCCCGAGCGTACCCATCGCCATGATGAACATGGCGAGGTTTACTTCTATCAGCGTGAAACCGAACCGCTTCATTTAACCCCGTCCTTCACCTGATTGACATTGCCGATGTTGTCGAATGTTCCGTTCGGGCGCATGGCGAAAACGTTGAACGACGGCGGCGTCGAATCGGTCGGCTTGATTTCTATGACGCTCACCTGTTTCTGCCCGAGGTCGGCGGTTCCGCTCATGCTCACCGAACTTGAAAAGACGTATCCGGGCGGCAGCCGCGTCACCGCGAATTCCTGCCCGTACTGGTCGCCGACCTTGAACGTGGCCGCGCCGCCGGTCTTGCGGAATCCGTAGACCGGCCACCTCACCGGCGCGCCGCCGTCCGCCTCGAGATCGCTGTCGTTCAACTCGAACTTGAACACCCCCTCGATCACGGTGGCGTATTCTCTGGCCGCCACGTTGTACAGCCGAAAAGTCGACGCCTGCCGCTCCATTTCGCTTTCGGAAGCCGTCTCGTCCTCCTCCTCCAGTGAATTGTAGGTCTGGTTGAGATCGCCGAATTCATCGCAGAAAAAGCTGCTTTCGGGAACCTGGGTGATGCGCCCGACCGGGCGCACCGCGACCACGACGCCGCAGACGACGCCGGCGGACATGTCGCTTTCGAGTTTCACCACTTCGTTGAAAAGATACAGGTATGTCTTGGTGCGGTCGAGGTTGGCGCGCTGCAAAGCCGCGTCCGCGATCGACTTGGCGGCGTCCAGTGCCGCGCGGTCGCTCATGCCGCGCGTCACCGCCGAATAACTGGCTATGGAGATTGTCGCCATGAGCCCCATCAGCCCGATGACGACCAGCAGCTCGATCAGTGTGAAAGCCCGCTTCATCGCTCACCCCGGTGACAGTGCTGGCAATTGCTGTTGCCGCAGCCGCCGCTGCCGGGCGACAGGCATCTGGTGCAGCAGGCGTGGACCGAAACGCTGTCGGTCGCCGCGTGGTAGATGATGTTGTAGCGGTAGAACTTGCCGCTGACCCGGCCTTGATAGCCGAAGACAAGCCCGGAAACCGGGAATTTCCTGCGGCGGTGGGCGTCGCCGCGCCGGGCGTCGTCGTAGGGCATTCCGCTGCTCTTGCCGTCGACCGCCCCGCTCGGCGCCACGAACAGCCCGTGAGGATCGATCAGCGGAATCGGCGTGCCGCTTTCGCCGGTCGATTTCTGCACGATTATGCGGAAAACTCGCTGCGCTTCCTCTTCGCCCAGCACCACCGTCCTGCCGTTTTCGGCGGCGTTTTCAAGCGCACCTGGCCACCGGCCCTGCGAGTCCGACGCCTGATAGGTGGCGATCGCCGCCTGCAGCGCCACGCGCATCGCGTCCCGCCGTTTTTCGCGCGCCGAACGCATGGCGTTGGTGGCGGCCGTGGTGACGATCGTCGTCAGCACCGCAATCACCGCCACCACCATCATCAGTTCGACGATGGTGAACGCCTTCCTCGTTCTCTCCGCCGCGCACATACCGGTTAACGGACCTCCTGCGCCTTGGTCCAGCTGTAAATGTCGTCTGCTTTGCCCCGCCCGGCCATCGACGCCTCGTAATCGTCTTCGACGCCGTTCATGCCCCAGCTCCACACCACGGCGGCGCCGCGCACCTTTATGGTCTTACCGCCGAGACGCACGTCGCACACACCGCGCCCGTCGGTGTCGATGGCGAAATGCAGCTGGTGATCCTGCACGGTGCCGCCGCTCGGCACCTTCGCGGAGAGCCCCGAGCCTGTGGTGGGCAGCCGTTTGAGCGCTTCGTTGGCCCACGGGCTCACGATGCCGCAGCGGTCGAGTCCCGACAGCGTGTAGAACGTTTCGCCCTCTTTCTCGGTTTTGGTGTAGGTGAGCGACATGAGGTTGTGCACCGCAAGGCACGCCGCCGCTCTGGCGGTCAGGCGTCCGCCCCCCCCGGCCTCTTCGAGCAGCGGCTTCGGCCAGCGGTTCTGCCGCTGGAAAAGCACGTTGAGCGCTGTCGCCGTGTTGCTCACCAGCTCGCGCCCGCGGGTCTTCTGCGCCCGCCGCGTGGCGAAACCGTAACCGCCGACCGCCGCCGCGATCAGTATCGCGAGAATGCCGATCACCGTCAGCATCTCGATCAGCGTGAAACCTCTTTCCGTCTTTATTGCCTTATACACTTTTCAAACGCCTCCTCAATTGCTGAGATACATTATGTCGTCCGCCATCCAGTTGGACGCGGTGCGGCGGTCGGCATCGCTCTTGAGCGAGTCGAGCGGCACCCACGGCGGGAAAGTCTCCCCGTTCGGACCGGCGCTCCACAGCCGGTAGCTCTGGTACGGCGGAGCGGAGTAATAGAAAAACGTGCGCCCCCAGCCGTCGCACGCGGTTATGGAGTCGAGCACGGTGCGGTTCTGATCGACATACACGTTGGGGGCGAGTTCGCCGGGATTGTCCGGATCGATCGCGATCGAGCCGTCGCTCACATCGACGCCGAAGAAACTCATCGAACCTCCATCAATGGGGTTGCCGCTGAGCATATCTTCGAAGTTCGGCATCCAGCGGGCGCACACCGCCTGGGACGGGATGCGGCTCAGCAGCCGCGAGTCCAGCAGCTGGTCGCGCCAACTGTTGAACTGCCCGCCTGTGTTCGGGTGCGCCGAAAGCCGGTTGTGCGCCGTCCACTGGGCGCAGTCATCGAGATCTTCGCTGCGTACGCCGCGGGTCATGAAAAGATAGCGCGGCAGCAGAAAACTCATCAGCCCGAACTGGAATATCTTCACCTCCTGCCAGGTCTTTTTGTCTGTCCAGCCGGGCGCCTGGTTGGGTTCGCGCAGCGCCTGGAAACCGCCGCCGAGCTGATATGCGTATAGCTTATACTGCTTGAAATGGTCTTCATCGGAGTTCACCCGGTTCACTACAATCTCAGACGCCCGTTCGATGTATGTTCTCACCGTTTCGGTGTTTTTAAACGGGAACCGCACCGCGACCGGCTGCGCGGCGCACGCAGAGCGGACACTCTGCCAATTCAGCTCCGAAGTTTCCCCGCCGGTCTCTTGGCCGTTCTGGTCCAACTCGGCGTAGACGTTGCGCGACGCGTGCAACGCCACCGGCGGATAGGAGCCGAACGCCGCGAAGTAACCGGAGAGCGCGTTCTCCAGCCGCTGCATACGCGTGATGGTCCGGTTGCGGCAAGTGGCATCCTCGCCGACGCCGACTATGCGGAAAGTTATCGCCAGCAGCGTGGCGATGACCACGATGACGACCATCAGTTCCACAAGTGTGAAGCCTTTTTTCATCATGAAAGATTATATCAAATTGCAGCTGAGGTGAAAAGTGGGGCGGAGCCGGTCAGGCACCGGGCACGGTGATGAGCCCGCGCCGCGCCGCCAGCTGCACGGCCTCCGCGCGGTTCGCGGCGCCGAGTTTGAAGAATGCGCGCTTCAAAAACATTTTCACGCTGTTCTCGCTCAAGCCCATCGCGAGCGCGATCTCCCTGTTGTTGCCGCCCCCCGCCGCCAGCGTCAGCGCCTCGGCCTCGCGCGACGAGAGGCCCTTCGAACTTTTGCGCGTTTCGTATATTTTCCTGATCTCGTCGGTCATGAACACTTCGCCTGCCATGGCCGAACGGACCGCCGCGGTTATAGTTTCAATCGGACTCTCCTTCATCACGTAGCCCAGCGCGCCTTCTTCTATCGCGCGGAACACGTCTTCCTCCACATCCGAGGTCGTCAGCATCACCACGCGCGCCTTCGGGTTGATCGCAAGAATCTCCTTGAGAACGTCAATCCCGCCGAGGTCGGGCATGCGCACGTCGAGAAGCGTCACGTCTGGCGCGTGGGAGACGACGAACTCGGCGGCGCCGCTGCCGCCGCCGTATTCGCCGGCGAACTCCAGATCCGGCTCCGCCTCGATGACGTAGCGCAACCCGGCCCGCACCACCACGTGGTCGTCGATTATAGCCACTCTTATCATGACTTGATTATACCATATTTCGCCGCCGACGGGAGGCGTATCCGCGCGTCACCGCACGGTTCCGTGGTCGGGCGGCATGTTTTCACCGTGCAGCGCCGACGCGGGATCCGCCGCGCCGAATCCCTGTGTCCATCCGTTTTCAAACCCGAAATCCGCCGCGGCCTCCACCACTGCGGCGTATTCCTCTTCGGTGACCCCGCGGTTGAACGGCGGCACGCGGAGCGCCGCGTGCGACGGAGTGTACTGGCACATCAGCGACACCGGTATTTCCGTCGACAGCTCCGTCGCCAGCCACGCCAGATTTTCGACCGCCTCCTCGGAATGGCCCGGCAACACCAGCAGCCGCACGATGGCATGCGCCCCGAGCCGCCGCCACGCCCACGCCACCGCAGCCCGCGAACACGCAACGTAATCCGGCGCGGCGCTCGCGAACCGCGCAGTTTCGTCGCGCGAATACCTGAGATCGAAAAGCGCCCAGTCGCAAAGATCGGAATATTCCTCCAGCGTCTCCACCCGCTCGTAGCCGGACGAGTTCCACACCGCCGGCAGGCTGACCCCTTCGTCGCGGAGAGGTTTCAGCGCCTCGCGTATGGAAGGCAGATAAGGCGTCGGCGAAACGAGGTTCCAGTTCTCCACGCGGTCGACGAGGGCGAGCCCCCGGAATATCTCCGTCAGCTCGGCGACGGTTTTGTCCGCCCCGCCGCCGCGCCAGCTCCAGGGCGAATTCTGGCAGTACAGGCATTTCATAGTGCAACGCGAAAAAAAAACGCACCCGCTGCCGCGGACGCCGCTGATGGGCGGTTCCTCCCCAAAGTGCGGCCCCCACCTGAACACGCGGGGCAGTCCGCCCGCGCCGCAGAAACCCGGCCGCCGTCCGCAGCGTCTCGGACAAAGCTCGCACCGGTCGCTCATATCGGCCGCTGCGTGTTGAGCAGGTTGCGGGAGTTCGCGTGGCAGATGGCGAGACCGAGCGCGTCGGCCGCGTCGTTCTGGGGCGGTTCCGGCAGATTGAGCAGCGTCTTGACCATCCTCTGAATCTGTCCCTTTTCGGCAAGACCGTTGCCGCAAACCGCCCGTTTCATCCGCCGCGGCTCGTATTCGTAAACGGTGAGCGCGGCGTCCGCTGCGGCTGTCAGAACCGCGCCGCGCGCTTCTCCGAGAACGAGCATCGTGCCCGCGTTCTTGCCGTAAATGACCGACTCGATCGCCATCACGTCCGGACGGTTCGCGGCGATGAGTTCCTCCACCTTGGCGTGTATCGCTTTCAAACATTCCAGCAGCGACCGCGAGAGCGGGTTCCTGATGTTTCCGAAATCGACGGCGCGCATGCGCGAACCTTCGACGGAGAGAACGCCGTAGCCGGTGGAGCGAAGCGATGTGTCGATGCCGAGGATGGTCATGTCAACTCCTCTTCCTGCGAACGGAGAAACGCTTTCGCCAGGGAGAGACCCTCTATGGATTCGAGGCTGCCGACGGCGTCGATGAGTTCCGAACGGGAGACGGTATATTCCCTGGATTCCCTGCGGTGGGTGAACACGAGTTCAAAGTCGCCCGGATAGTTGAAGAGCGTCGCCGTCATTTCGGCGATGTCGCCCATCGGAGGGAGGTCGATGTGCTTCGCGTTGAAGTGGTAGCGGAGCTCCGTGCCGACGCCCTTTTCGCTCTTGAGCGTCAAATCCCCTTCGCAACTTTCGCATATCTGCTTGAGAATGGGGAAGCCGAGGCCGACCTTGCGCTTGTCATGCTTGCCCGCCTCGGTGTAGAACGGATCGAACGCTTTGTTTTGCGTGGTCTCGTCCATGCCCTTCCCGTTGTCGACGATGGCGACGGAGATTGTCTCCCCGTCCTCGACGAGATCGACGGTCACGCGCTTCGCGCCCGCCTCGATGGAGTTCTGCGCCGTGTCGGCGATGACGTCGGCTATACTGGCGTGCATGGTGCTACTTTATCTCCACTTCGCCGATCGGATATTTGTCCTTCGGCTTGTCGAGGCGGAGAGTGAGGATCTGCATCTTTTCTTCCGCCTGAGCCCAGTCGGTATAGACGGTCGCCTGCACGGTGGTCGCGCCGGTGAGCGCGGTCTGATGCGAAGCGTAGTAGTTGGCGAGGACTTTGTAGACCCCGGGATCGGCGTCCTTGCGGATGTACTCCTCGGGGCCGTAGCCCGTGGTGACGTCCTCGCCGACGAATCCCCCCCGCGGCGTCCGGCGGTTCTTGTAGAACGCCTCGTCGCCGGTGGGTTCCAGCACGTGGATGTCGATGTCCGTTTCGTCCGCGTCCCAGCTCAAGACGATGCGCAGCTTCACCGGGAGATCGCGTCGGTAGGCGGCGTCGAATTCGGGTACGGAGACGTCGCCGATCTTCGCTTTGTTCGCCGCGCACCACGCGATGAGGCCGTTGAGCTCCTCGAGCGAGATGACGGCAACCTGGAAGTCGTTGCCGCGCCGCGCGCTGCGGCGCGAATATGAATTGAACGCGGCGTCGCGGAAGAGCCGGAGCGCCTCTTCGAGGTCGCCATTCGCGGATTTCGCCTTGCCGCGCTCGGCGAGCACCAGCGCGAGGTCGCGGCGTGACTGTCCCTCTTCGCCGCGGAGCATAAGCGCCTTGCGGAACGCCGCGACCGCCTCGTCGTGGCAGCCGGCCTCGCGCAGGCGCCAGCCCATGCTCCGCCAAAGCGCCGCATCCTCGAGCTTGAATTCCGCGAGATTGGAGATGATCCTGATCGCCTTCTCCCTGTACCCCTTCTTGAAGAACCAGCCCGCGCAATCAAGGTAGAACGCCGGCGAGCTGCTGTACTTCTCGCGCTCCCTGAGATAGGTGGCGTAGGCGTCCTTCGCCTTGTCGAGCTCGGCGATGTAGGGCGTCTTGGGGTTCCAGGGCTGGAGCTTGATGGACGCC
>JAGCAM010000012.1 GCA_017652705.1 Kiritimatiellia bacterium
GGGCGCCGCCGCGAGCCAGCCGCGGACGCGCTCCGCCAGCGCGGCGCCGCGGTTGTAGGTCGGCACGCACACCGACAGCAAGGGCGTCGCCGGCGATCCGGTCACCGGAACCTCCGCTGAACGTTGATGAACGGCACCCGGTCGAAAAGCCGCACGTCGGTCTCGCGCTCGCCTGTCGTTATCTTCAGCAGCGGCAGCCCGAAAAGCCTGACCCGCTTCACCGACTCACGGCGGAACTCCCACTCGGTGTAAAGCTCCGGATAATGCACCTTCGCCCACGCGCGCACCCGCAGATCGGACTCTATCAGCCGCCGTTTGCACTTCACCGACGTGTTGCCTGCGTGCCAGCGGTAGTCGAGCAGCACTTCCTGAATGTTGTGAAACTCCGTGCGCGGCAGCAACTTCATCCAGAGCATGTAGTCTTCGACCGGAAAATACTCCTCTTCGTACCGCACCCCGCACACGTCAAGAACCGATTTGCGGATCATCGACGCGGGGTGCCACAGCGTCGGGCCCGACATCATGCCGTACTTGATTTCGTGGTCATCTTCGGGATACGTGTTCACCGACCCGTTCGAGGTGAGCCGCGTCCAGCCGGAAACCACCCCGCATCCGGGATGGGCGTCGAGGTAGGCGACTTCCCTGGCGAAACGCTCGGGACGGCACACGTCGTCGTGGTCGAGCACGGCGAGATATTCGCCCTTCGCCATGTCGATAAGCCGGTTGCGCGAAGCGGTAATGCCGAGGTTGCGGTCGTTTTTAACGTAGAGCACGCGCTTGTCGTCATAGCTGCCCACCACTCCGGCGCGGTCGTCTTCGGGGCAGTCGTCCAGCAGCAGAAATTCAAAGTCGGAAAATGTCTGGGCAAGCACGCTCTCGATCGTCTCCCGCAGAAAACGCTCGTCCGTTTTGTATATCGGCGTCAGTACTGAAACTTTCATATTCTGAAATTGAACTTGCCGCCGTTCCCGGCGATGTGTGTAGTATAGCAAATCCCCCACCGCCGCGCAATGCTCACTCGTCGAGCATCAAGGTGACAAGCGCGGTGAGCTTTCTGATCATGCGGCTTTTGATCACGTCGACGTTGCCCCGCGAGACCCCGAACTGCTCGGCCACGGACTCCGGCGCCTCCCGCATCAGGGCGACATGGCGGAATATCTCGCGGTCCCGGGGATTGACATCCGGGTTCGACATCAACTGTTCAATCGCCGTCTCCATCGCCGCCTCCCGCCATTCGTTCTCCTCGTCCTCCGTACGGTGATCGCGGCCGTTCTCCAGTTGATTTTCGCCGAACGCCCGGTTCAGTTCGTCGCTGCGGCGGCGTTTCCTGAGCGCATCTTCGGCCTTGTGTTTAACGATGCCCATAAGATAATTGCGGAAATGCCCTTTAACGTCCGGCGTATATCGGTAGCCCGGCAAAATTCTGACCAGAGTGCGCATAGTCTCCTGAATGACGTCATCGGCCTCGACCGAAGGGTAACGCGCTTTCAGGAAACCGCGCATGGCCGATTCATATTTCACGAAGAATTCAGCCCACCGCGCGCTTTCGGCGTCCTTGGCGATGGTGTTCAGCAGGGTGATGGAAGTATTCAGCGTTTTATCCATGTTGCACTTTTCATTGTCGCGTTACGGCCTTCCACGGGGAAGTGTTTTCTATCGTTGCCGCAGCAGTGAACGGGCGCGGCTGTTGCCCTGCCTGGCGGCGCGGTAAAGCCACGTCTCCGCCCGTTCGGTGTCGACGGCGACGCCGCGCCCGTCGAGATAGCATTCGCCGACCAGAGTCTGCGCCGGCGGATGCCCGCACGACGCCGCTTTCATCGCCCACTCGAAACCTTTGCTTTCGTCTTTATCCACCCCCCAGCCCTGCATATGGCAGAACGCCAAATCGCTCATCGCCGCCAAATCGCCCTGCGCGGCGGCGCGACCGTACCAGACAACCGCCCGTTCGCAGTCCTTTTCGCACCCCCAGCCGCGCAGAAGGCACAGACCGAGCGACGACTGTGCGCTCGCATTGCCCGCCAGCGCCGCGCGTTCGTACCACGCCACCGCCGCCTGACGGTTGGTGGCGGTGCCGCGGCCGTGGAAAAACGCCTCTGCGACGTTAACCTGCGCCTCGACGTCGCCGTCCTTCGCCAGCGCCAGCATGCGTTTGAAATAATCGCTTTCGGTCTCGTAGCGCCCGCGGGCGGACTTCGTGTCCTGCGCGGCGGCGGGCTTCACCGCCGGCGGGGGGTTCTTTCTGTCGAAGAGAAAAAAGCCCGCCGCCGCCAGCGCGGCGACCGCCGCGAGGCCGACCCAGTATTTCCGGTTGCGGTGGCGTATCGAGGACGCGAACGCCTTCGCCGTCGGAAAGCGGTCTCGCGGCAGCGCCTGCGTGGCGCGGCGGATGGTGGACAGCAGGTTGAACGGCGGCCGTCCCTCGTAAAACGAACTAAGCAGTTTGCCGAGCGCGAACACGTCGCTCTGCACCGACGATTCTCCGTAGAGCAGCTGCTCCGGTGCCGCGTAATCCGGCGTGCCGACGCCGACCGGCCGACCGTCCACGATCGACACCCCGCCGCCGTAATGCACAACCGGGTCGTCGGCGCCTGTTTTGAGGCGCTTGGCGAGGCCGAGATCGATCAGCACCGGCTCGCCATCGGCGCGCCGGAGAATGTTGCCGGGCTTGATGTCGCGGTGCACGAGCCCCGCCTCGTGCAGGGATTGCACCGCCTTCGCCACTCTGACGGCGAACCGCGGCACCTCCCGACGCGGCATGGGCAGAATGAGCGGCTGGAGGTATTCCATCACGTAGTAGGCCATGCCGTTGAACTCGCCGGAGTCGAGAAAGCACGGCAGCGCGGGAATTGACCGGAAGCGGATCGCGTCGATTTCGGCCTTGAACCGCCTGTCCAGTCCGCGGCCGGCGTCGACGAGCAGTTTCAGCGCCCCTTCCGTCCGCGAACGCCCGTGCACCACGCGGTACACTTCGGCGGAGAGCCCCGCCCCGAGAAAAACCGCCACCCGCCACCCGCCGACGAATTCGCCGGGGGAAAGCCGTCCGCCGACCGCTTTTTCGCGTGGCCTGGCGCTCAACCACCGCTCGATCGGCAAGTCCATCGGACGCTACCGCTCCGAATACGCCCCCAGAAAAGTGAAATGCTCGATTTCCGGATCGTTGGCGAAAGACGAAAGCAGTTTTACCACCCGGTCGTCGCGCGGCGAAGCTTCGAAATCGAAAATGAACCTGAACTCGAAATCGGAACCGGGCACCGGCCGCGACTCGAGCTTGGTGAGGTTCACCCCCACCGCGGAAAACCTCACCAGCACGTCAGAAAGCGAACCGGGCCGGTGCGGAAGACTCATCATCAGCGAGAATTTATTCGCGTCGGTGTAGATTTCGCACCGGCGCGAAATGCAGATGAAACGGGTGAAATTGCTGGCCGTGTCGGAAATGTCGTCCAGCTTCACTTCCAGCCCGTAAAGGGCGGCGCATTCGCGTGAAGCGATAACCGCGGCGTCGCGCCGGCCGGACTGCGCCAGCATCTCCGCCGCCGTCGCGGTGTTGGCCGCCGGCACCGGGCGCAGCTCGGGGCGGGATCTGAGAAACTCCGAACACTGCGCGAGCGCGTGCGGGTGGCTCCATACCTCCTTAACCGCGTCAAGTTCAACCCCGGCCGGCGCAAGCAGCACGTGACGCACCCGCAGTTTCGCCGCCTTCACTATCTTGAAGTCGTGCTTCGCCATGAGATCGTAAACCTGCGTCACGCTGCCCACGGCGGAATTCTCTATCGGCAGCACCCCGTATTCGCACATACCCCGCTCCACCGCCGCGAACACCGAATCAAAATCGCGGAAATAGAAAATCGAAGGGAACTGCACGAACGACGACACCGCCTGCTGCGCGTAGCCCCCCTCAGACCCCGGGCAGGCCACGCTCGCCGCCGACGGGAATCTGGCCGGGGCTTCCGCCGCCGCCTTTGAAAGCATGTCGCCGAACGCGCTGTTCCGGGCGAGCGCCGACTGCTGCAGACCGCGCGACACCGACATAAGCGTCGTCATCAGCAGCCGCGCGCCGTTTTCAAGCTCGGGCCCCACCTGCCTGGCGACCTTGGCGAGAATTTCGCGCTCCCTCGCCGGATCGAGCACCGCCTGACCGCTGCCGCGCTTCTGCGCGGCGACCTCGGCGGCGAGCTGCATCCTGCGCATGAACAACCGCACCATGCCGTCGTCGATGCCGTCGATTTCCTTCCTGATATCGGTAAGTTCCATTTCTTCACCCTCCATGTCTGAATCGTTAGGCGTATGCGCCGTTGCGCGGCCGGCGCCAGGCGCAAGGTCTTATCGCCGCGATTTTCTTCATCGTTTCGGCGAACATCTCGGGTGTCTGCGACTGGGCGCCGTCGCAAAGCGCGCATTGCGGGTTGTTGTGCACCTCGATCATGAGACCGTCCGCGCCCATCGCCGTCGCGCCCATCGCCAGCGGCTCGACCAGCTGCGAATAACCGGTCGAATGGCTCGGATCGACGATGACCGGCAGGTGCGAAAGGCGTTTCAGCACCGGTATGACGGTCAGGTCGATCGTGTTGCGGGTGGCGGTTTCAAAAGTGCGGATGCCGCGTTCGCAGAGCATCACGTTGTGATTGCCGCTCGCCATGATGTATTCCGCGCTCATCAGCAGTTCGCGCAGCGTTGCGCTCATCCCCCGCTTGAGGAGTACCGGTTTGCGGGTCTGGGAACCGACCTCTTTGAGCAGATCGAAATTCTGCATGTTCCTCGCGCCGATCTGAATGACGTCGACATCGTTGAAAAGTGGAAGATGCTCGACCGCCATCAGTTCGGTCACGACGGGCAGCCCCGTCTCCTTTTTCGCTTCAAGGAGAAGTTCCAGCCCCCGCTCGCCCAACCCCTGGAAAGCGTACGGAGAAGTCCGCGGCTTGAACGCTCCGCCGCGGAGCAGAGTCGCGCCCGCTGCCTTCACCGCCTTCGCGACGCCGACCATCTGCTCACGCGTCTCAACGCTGCAGGGGCCGGCGATGACTTGAAAACTGCCGCCGCCGATTTTCACCCCGGAACAGTCGACCACCGTGTCATCGGGGTGGAACTTGCGGTTCGCCGCCTTGTACGGCTCCTGAATGCGTTGCACGCTTTCAACGGCGCTGAGCGCCCGCACGAGGCCGACGTCGATTCGGGCGACGTCGCCGACGCAACCGATCAGCGTTTCGTGTTCGCCTTCCGATACATGCGGCGTGATGTGACGGGCGACAAGCCAGCTCTTCAAGTTCTCGACCTGTCTTTTATCAGCGCCTTTTTTCAGTATTATTATCATTTTCCGCTCTCCTTGTAAAAGCAATAACGGCTCCGCTGTATTTGGAGCGGAGCCGTTTCACCTATCTGGGACACCAGTTCAGTATGCGCAACCCCGCTCCGACGTAAAGCCGAAGAAGTACCACCATGCGAATTTGTTATAGTTGCGCGTCATTGGGCTGCATTATAGCATTTCTGCCGCTCCGCTGTCAATGTGGCTTCGAGACTTTTCAGTTTACGGTGAAGCAACCGGAACGAAATCGATACGGCGCTGGGCGAAGTCGACGCGGGCGACGTGGACGGCGATGCGGTCGCCGGGGCGCCAGCTGCCGCCGCCGGGCGCCGACAGCGACTGATCGGACTCGTTGAAGCGAACGTATCTGCGCGACAGCCGCGAAATGTGCACCAGCCCCGACACCGCCAGTTCGGGAATCTCCACGAAACAGCCGAACGGGGTGCATTTTGAAATCACCGCGTCATAGTCGAGAATCTGCCGCGTGCTGAGCTGGCTTTCCAGCAGCCGGTACTTTTTGATTTCCAGAAGTGCGCGCTCGGCTTCGGTCGCGACGTCCTCCTGCTCGGTGGCGTGTTCGGCAAGTTTGGCCAGTTCCCGCGGAGGAATCACGGCGTCGCGGCCGGAGAGAAAAGCCGAGAGCTGGCGGTGCAGGATGAGGTCGGGATACCGGCGTATCGGCGAAGTGAAATGGGCGTAGTGTTTCTTGGCGAGTCCGAAATGCCCCATGGTCGTGGAATCGTAGACCGCCTTCTTCATCGAACGAAGAATCATCGCGGTCAGCGTCGGATAGAGCGGGTGGCCCTTGATCGAGCGCTGGAACTGGGCGAACACCTTTTCGTTTTCGATGTTGCCCGCCTTGATGCCGAGTCCGCGCAGTTCGGCGCGCAGCATGAGCAGTTTGTCGGGGTCGGGCGGCTCGTGCAGCCGCGCGAGCGTTTTCACGCCGCGCGTCCACAGCTCTTTGGCGACCGCCTCGTTGGCGGCGACCATGCATTCTTCGATCATCTGGTGGGACTCGTCGTAGGGGCGGGTCTCGATGCCGGTCATTTCGCCGTCCGCGTCGAGCAGCACCTCCGATTCCGGAACGTCGAGATCAAGCGCGCCGGCGGCGAATCTTTTCTCCCGCAGCTGCTGGGCGAGGGCGCTGATTTTACGGATGACGGCGGCCCAGGCCGGTTTCACGCCGTCGATGCGGCGCACGGCGGGGTTGATTATCCTCATCACCTGTTCGTAGGTGAAACGGGCCCGGGAACAGATGACCGACTTGACGAACTCGCGTCTGACGACCTCGCCTTTGCCGTTGAAGGTGAGAAAGACCGAGAACGCCAGCCGGTCTTCGCCGGGCACGAGCGAGCAGACGCCGTTGCTGAGCGATTCGGGCAGCATCGGCACGACGCGGTCGCACAAATACACGCTCGTCGAGCGTTTGCGCGCCTCGCGGTCGAGGGCGCCGCCGGGACGCACGAAATGCGAAACGTCGGCGATGTGCACGCCGAGAACGCGGTTGCCGGCGCGGTCCTTTTCAAGCGACAGCGCGTCGTCGTAGTC
The DNA here is from genome assembly GCA_017652705.1 of Kiritimatiellia bacterium. GTDB lineage: Bacteria > Verrucomicrobiota > Kiritimatiellia > RFP12 > UBA1067 > UBA1067. The sequence goes on from JAGCAM010000012.1 coordinate 6,851, forward strand.
GCGCGCGGTCACCGGGTCGCAGGTGAAGATGAATTTTCTGCGCAGATCGCGGCGCTTTTCGCCGTCGGGCGCACCGGCGGCGCGCTGCGCTTCGCGGAGCGTCTCCAGCGGGAAAGCCCGTGGCAGCTTGTAGAATTTCATTACCGCGGCGGTGTCTTCGCGCGGCGTGCGCCCGGGCGGCGGGAACGGTGTCTGGTCGGTAATCTTGTTCATCGTCTTTCGAACCGCCTTTCCAGCGACATTGTTTCGGCGAAAGCCCGCGCGCCGCTGACGGAATCGGCGGCGGAGAGATTGGCGGCGGCCGCGCAGGAGCCGAGCCGCAGCGCGAGCTCGGCGTCGAACCCGCGGAGAACCGCGTAGAGAACGCCGGCGCAGAAGGCGTCGCCGGCGCCGACGGAGCCCTTGATCCAGCCGTCGGGCAGGCGGAGCGAATTCACGCGCGTGAACAAGCCGGCCCCGTCGAGCGCCGCGCCGGCGCCGGGGCTGTGAACCACGGCCATTTCCCTCACGCCGAGTTCGATCAATCCCTCGCAGACGCCCTTCAGATCGTCCGGGTCGCGGCCGGTCGCCATGGCGCCTTCGATTTCATTGACCATGCAGTAGTCGCAGTATTTCAGCGCCGGGCGGACGACGCGGGCGAAACGTTCGGACTGTTCGCTGACGATGTCCACCGAAGTCTTCACGCCGGCGGCCTGCACCGAGGCGAGAAGACGCGCCGCCTTCGTGCCGTACTCTTCGTCGGGGGCGTCCATGCCGTCCAGCAGCAGGAGGTAGCCGAAGTGGAAAACGTCGCAGCCGAGCGCGGCGGCGTCGACATCCTCCGGCACGAGAGTGGAGTCGGCGCCGTGCAGATTGAAGAACGTCCGCTCGCCGGTCGATTCGACGGTCATCACGTCTGTGAAGGAGGTCGGCCGTTCTCCGGTGCGCGAGACGAGGGAGCAGTCGATGCCTTTCGCGCGCATGAAGTCGACGGCGAACGCGCCGTTCTCGTCGTCGCCGACCTTGCCGATCGCGCGGACTTCGATGGAGGGGTCCAGCGTTTTAAGGTCGATCGCGGTGTTGCACACCGAACCGCCCACGGCGCGTTTCACGGAGCCGATCGGCACCAGCATGCCGCGGTCTGGCCAGCGCGGTATCATTTTGATCACATCGGTTATTATGCTTCCGCAGAAAGATATTTTATTCATGTTTTCAACCCACCACTATTTCCTCGCTCGGATACCTCAAATGGCGTTTCGATTCGCGCGCCCCGATCATCATGACCACGGTCAGCGCCCCGAGCCGCCCGCACAGCATGGCCGCCATTATCACCGCGCGGCCGGCGGCCGACAGCCTTGACGTGGTGTCGCCGACCGAAAGCCCGGTGGTGGTGATCGCCGACACCGTCTCGAAGAAGAGGTCGCCGAGGGGGATTCCCGACCCCTCCTCGATCAGGATCAGCAAAACGTACACTGCCTCGCCGAGCAGAAAAAGCGCGGCGACGATGACGATCGATTCCCGGACGACGTCGTAGGAGATTACGCGCTTCGAAATCGTGGTTTCGGTTTCGCCCCGGCACATCGCGGCGATCGTGTGCACGATCACGGCGAAAGTCGTGACCTTCACTCCGGCGGCGACGGAACCCGGGGCGCCGCCGATGAACATCAGGCATTCGTAGAGCTGCACCGTGGAGGGCCGGAGCGCTTCGGTGGGGATGACGCAGAACCCGCACGAACGCGGCGTCACCGCCTGGTAGAACGAAACCCACAGTTTCTTCGCGGCGTCCATCCCCTTCAGCGACCAGTTCCATTCCGCCGCGGCGAACACCACGAAAGCCGCCGCCAGCAGGTAGAAGGAAAAACGCAGCACCACCGCGCTGTGCAGAGACAGGCGCCCTTTCGCCCCGGACTTGCGGCGGAGAAATTTGAATGTGCAGAGGTTGTAGATCACGAGAAAGCCGATGCCGCCGAGTACCGTCTCCGCCGCCAGCACGACGAGAACGAACGGGTCGTCGGCGAACCGCGCGAGCGAACCGGGGTAGAGGCCGAAGCCGGCGTTGCAGAAACTCATCACCGAATAGAAAATCGAGACGTACCAGTCCTGGAACCGGTAGTACAGCACGCACGCGCCGGCAGCCTCGATCAGCAGCATGGAGCAGACTATCCACGCGAGCAGCCCTTTGACGCCGCGTATCTCGATTACGCCGTAGGCGTTCATCAGGGAAAATTCGCTCGCGAACGAAAGCCGCCGGCCGATCGCGACAAGCAGAAACGTGCCCAGCGCCATCATGCCGAGGGCGCCGATCTCGACAAGCGCGATAAGCGCGATCTGTCCGGCGAAAGAATATTCCGCGGCGATGTCGACGACCGAAAGACCGGTTACGCAAACCGCCGAACAGGCCGTGAACGCGGCGTCCGACAAGCTGCCCCAGGTTCCGTCGGCGCGCGCCCACGGCGAAGCCAGCAGCACCGCGCCGGTGACGATCATCGCGATGAAGCCGAGGGCGATGTAAAACCTGCGTTTCACCTGATGCCGCCCTTCTCCTTGAGCCAAATCGCCCAGATTGAAAGCTCGTAGAGAAGACAGAGGGGTATCGCCATGAAGAGCTGGCTCATCGGGTCGGGCGGCGTCAGAAACATCGCCATGAAGAATGAAAGCACGATCGCCACGCGGCGCTTCTCGCGCAGCGTCTTCGAGGTTAGCACGCCGAACCACCCCAGCACGAACAGGATCAGCGGCATCTGAAACACCAGACCGAAGGCGATGATCGTCTTCAGCACGATCGAGATGTAGTTCTCGATGCGCAGTATCTGCATGTCGAAGCCAACCCACCGGTTGATCGCCTGGAACGCCTTCACCACCAGCGGCAGCGTCTTGCCGTAGGCGATCACCGCGCCGCCGAGGAAAAACACGGACCCGATGATCATGATCGACAGAATGACGAATTTCTCACGGTTGGTGAGCGCGGGGAAGATGAACCGCAGCAGAGCGTAGACGATGAACGGAAAGGCCAGCGCCGTACCCCCCCAGCCGGCGATGGAGATTATCGTCGAGACGCCGGAGGTAAGGTCGAGCCCCTGCAGAAGTTTGCCGTCGTCACCTGCGGGGCTCATCAGCCACGCCATTATCCACGGCGTGCAGATCCCCGCGATCGTGGCGCAGATCACCCAGGCCGAAGCGCCGAAGACAATCATGTCGCGGAGCGCCATGAGGTGCTCCAGCAGCGGACGCGGCGGGTCGTTCCGCTCGTCAGGATTCTTGATCAGTTTTATCGCCATCGGTTGCAGGTTGCGCGTCGCCGCCGGGCGGCAGCCCGACCGCCTCGCCGGGCGGACCGGCCGCGGGAACCCCCGCTTCGGACGGGTCTTCCGCCGGAGACGCGTTTTCGCCGCCGGGCCAGGTGTCGGTGAACTGGTTCGCGGCTTCCGGGTTCATTTCGGTGATGTCGGGAATGTTGACCGCCTCCTCCGCCTCGCGTTCGGCCTTTGCGATCGCGCGCTCCATCTCGTAGTCCATATCCATGAGCTGGCGCTTGAAATTATCGGCCGCCCGGCGGAATTTCGAATAGTAAGAACCGATTTTGCGCGCGGTCGCCGGCAGTCGCTTCGGCCCCATCACGACAAGAAGAACGGCGAGCAGTACCAACCACTCGCCGGCCCCGACGCCATCGAAGATTATCGCTAACGCCATCAGACGCAGACGTTCACTTCTGGTAAATCGCGAACTCGCTACGGCGGTTCAAAGCCCACGCGCTTTCGTCGTGACCGTCAACCGCCGGCTTCTCCGCGCCGTAACTGCGCGTCTGAATGCGGTTGGCGGCGATGCCGGCGTTCACGAGGTAGTTGCGCACCACGATCGCGCGGTTCTCGCCGAGCGACATGTTGTATTCGCTCGAGCCGCGCTCGTCGCAATTGCCCTCGACGACAACCACCCGGTCGGTTCTCTCGGTCAAGTGCTTGACGACGGCGTCGATCTTGCCGAGCTCGCCCTGAGGCACGACCGTCGAATCGAAGCCGAAATAAACCGGCGAGAAGTCGACGTCGGTGCACCGGGTGTAGAGATCTTCAAACTTGCCTTCGGAGGCGCTGGAAATCGAACCGGACTCGGAGCCGTTGATGTCCTGCCCGCTGATGCCGTTGATGTCGCTGCCTTCAGCGGCGGCGCCGCCGCCCTTGCCGGCCTTGTCGTATTTGCACCCCGTGGCCACCGCCGCAAGAGCAACCGCGAGAACCGCCATGATAGTCGAGAACTTCATTTGTTTTCTCCTCTGAGTGTTTTTGAAATCCGTTTGCGCAATATAATACCAAAAAAACCGCCGGCGGGCAATACCCCTCGGCGGTTTTTTTAATCAGGCGGCGAACCGCCCGTGCTTTGGCGTCACTTGGCGATAACGCGGGCCATTTCGAGCACCTTGTTCGAATAGCCCCACTCGTTGTCGTACCACGAGCAGACCTTGACGAAGGTCGGATCGAGCTGGATGCCGGCCTTGACGTCGAAAATCGACGTGCGGGCGTCGCCGCGGAAGTCGGTCGAGACGACCGCCTCGTCGGTGTAGCCGAGAACGCCCTTGAGCTCGCCCTCGCTGGCCTTCTTCATCGCCGCGCAGATGTCCTCGTACGTCGCCGCCTTCTCGAGCTCGACCGTGAGGTCGACGAAGGAGACGTCGCTCGTCGGCACACGCACGGACATGCCGGTCAGCTTGCCGTCGAGAACCGGGAGAACCTTGCCGACGGCCTTGGCCGCGCCCGTCGTGGACGGGATCATGTTCTCGAGGATGCCGCGACCGCCGCGCCAGTCCTTCTTGGAAGGACCGTCGACCGTCTTCTGCGTCGCGGTGGCGGCGTGGATCGTCGTCATCAGGCCGCGCTTGATGCCGAAGGTGTCGTTGAGGACCTTCGAGATCGGCGCGAGGCAGTTAGTCGTGCAGGATGCGTTGGAGATGATGTCCTGACCGGCGTAGGTCTTGTCGTTGACGCCGTAGACGAACATGGGCGTCTCGCGGCCGTCGTCGTCCTTCTTGGACGGAGCGGACATGATCACCTTCTTGGCGCCGGCGGCGATGTGCGCGTGGGCCTTGCTGTAGGTGAGGAAGAGCCCCGTGGACTCGACGACGATCTCGGCGCCGACTTCGTTCCACTTGAGCGCGGCCGGATCCTTCTCCGCGGTGAGGCGGATCTTCTTGCCGTCGCAGATCATCGTGGTGCCCTCGACCTTGACGTCGTGGTCGAACTTGCCGTGCACGGAATCGTATTTCAGCATGTACGCGAGATAATCGGGATCGAGCAGATCGTTGATGCCGACGATCTCGATGTCGTTAGCGAAGTTTTCCACGGCGGCGCGGAAAACCATCCGACCGATGCGGCCGAACCCATTTATACCAACCTTGATTGCCATTTTTCTTTTCTTACCTTTCTTTTTGGTTGAAATCCGGATTGCGCCGTTTCACTTGGCCCTGGCCATTTCGACGATGGTCCTGAAGCCGGCGGCGTCGTTGACCGCGATTTCGCTGAGCGCTTTGCGGTTCAACGTCACGCCGGCCCTGGCGAGACCCGCCATGAGCTTCGAATAACTCATCCCCTCGGCGCGGGACGCCGCGTTTATGCGGGCGATCCAAAGTTTGCGGAACTCGCGCTTTCTGAGTTTGCGGTGCTCGGTCGAGAGCCGCATGGCGCGGTCGACGGCCTCGGTCGCGGTGCGGAAATGCCTTGAACGGTCGCCTTGAAAACCGCTCGCCCGTTCAAGACGGTTCTTGCGGCGGCTGCGGGACGCTGGAGCGTTGGTTGCACGCATGGTTTTTTAACCCTTTCCTTGTCTTAGCGACCCTGAAGAGCCCTGGCGTAGGTCTTCGTTACAGTTGCGGATTCAACGGTGGTGCGGCCGCGGAGATTGTTCTTGCGGCCGCGCTTCTTGCCGTTGTTCAGATGCGCGTGCCCCCCCTGGGAGCGCAGCACCTTGCCCTTCTTCGAGAGCTTCATGCGCTTTACCGCGCATTTCTTAGTCTTCATCTTAGGCATTTGCATTCCTTCCTTTCCTTACCGTTCGGGCAGCCTTTACAAGCCCGATCCAGACGGATTTTTGTGTAGGATATCAAAATACTTCCCCCGTGTCAACCCCCCCCGCCCGCCGGGAAACGCCGACTCACCACCCGTTTGAGGCAATTGTGGTATAATATGAGCATGAACGCCGCGCTGGAAATCTTCGCTTCGCGTTTCTCACCCCCCGGCTGGAACTCCGCGGAGGCGGGAGAGGTTTGCATTCCGTCCATGACCGGCGCAAGCGACGCTTTTCTCTCGCTCGCCCTGGCCGAGCGCTGCGGAATCGTTCTCGCCGTCACCCCCGGTCTGCCCGCCGCCGACAGGCTGTCAGACGACCTGTTTCTTCTCTCCGGCGGCAAAACCCCCGTTTCCAGCGCGCGCATTCTTGAATTTCCGCCGCCGCTCGACGGCGACAAATCAACTCTCGGCGTACGGCTGAAGACCGCCGCCGCGCTGAAGGCGCGCCCCATCAAACCGTATCCGTGCATTGTGGTCGCGGCGTTCTCGGCGATTTCCGCGGCGCTGCCCGCCGGCGACCTCGCCCTGCGGCTGAAACCCGGCACCCCCGCGCCGGAGGGCGGAATGTCCGGGCTCGCGCAACGCCTCTCGGAATTCGGCTACGAGCGGATGCCGCAAGTGGAGAAGGAGGGCGACTTCTCGGTGCGGGGGGGTGTTTTCGACGTTTGGTCTCCGGGCGAGGAGTTCCCGGTACGCGCCGAATTCTTCGGCGACGATCTTGAAAGTCTGCGCGCTTTCAACCCGGCGACCCAGACCTCCATCGGGCGCATCGACGGATGCGAGATTCTGCCGGCGACCGGCGCAGCCGGCGCCGGAGGCAGGGTTACGCTGCGCGATCTGCTGCCGGCCGACACCGTTGTGCTCGCCCTGGAACACAACGACTACTCCCTCAAGCCGTGGACGGGGAAAACGGTTTACACGGGAGATCCAGCGCCGCGCGGGGTGGTGTCATACGACTTTCCGACATCGCCACTGCCGGGGTTCGCCGAACTCGGCGCCGATGAAACGCACCACCCCGAGCTGTTCGAGGCCGCGCGAAAGCGGCTCGACCAGCATCTCGCCGCCGCGGGGAACCGCGGCGACACCGTGCTGCACATCGACGAACTTTCCGGCGGCTTCGGCGTTGAAGGCCTGGTGGTCGTTTCCAAGGCGGACAGGGTGTTTTCGCGGAGACCCCGTCGTCCGCGCACCGGAGCCGCCACCGGCGGCCAGCGGCTCTCGGACTTCGACGACCTCGAAGCCGGGGAATACGTGGTGCACGTCGACTACGGCGTCGGCAGATACATCGGCTCCTCCGAGATATTCGTCGACGGGCGGCGCAGCGAAGTGTTCACCATTGAATACGCCGACGGCGGCAAGCTGCACGTGCCGGCCGCCCAGGCGCATCTGCTCTCGCGGTATGTCGGGGTGAAGGGGGAGGCGGTGCGTCTGCACCGGCTTGACGGCACCCGCTGGGCGAAGGACAGGCTCAACGCGCAGAAAGCGGTGAGCGATCTCGCCGCGTCGCTGCTGGAGACGCAGGCGAAGCGCGAAACGACGCCGGGATTCGCCTACGACGTCGACTGCGACGGCGCTGACGCCTTCGCCGCCGCCTTCCCCTTCGAGGAAACCGCCGATCAGACCGCGGCGATCGAAGCGGTGCGGGCCGACATGGCCTCGCGCAAGCCGATGGACCGCCTGATCTGCGGCGACGCCGGCTACGGCAAAACCGAAGTCGCGATGCGCGCGGCGTTCATCGCGGCGATGAACGGCAGGCAGGTGGCGGTGCTGGCGCCGACCACGGTGCTCGCCGAACAGCATTTCGAGACCTTCACCTCTCGCTTCGACGGAACCCCGATACGCATTGAATCGTGCTCGCGCTTTCAGACTGCCGACACGCGCGCGGGAACCTTCAGGCGCATCGCCAACGGCGTGTGCGACATCGTGATCGGAACCCACGCCATACTCTCGCCGAAGGTGCGGTTCCGCGATCTCGGCCTGATCGTCATCGACGAGGAACAACGCTTCGGGGTGCGGCACAAAGAGTATCTGAAACGGCTGCGCGCCACCGCGGACGTGCTGACGCTCTCGGCGACGCCGATACCGCGAACCCTCTACCTCTCCATGACCGGCGCGCGCGATCTGTCGCTGCTGCGCTCCCCGCCGAGCGAACGCGTCGCGGTGGAAACGCGCATCGTGCGCGACGCCGACGAAACGGTGCGGGACGCGATCGACGCCGAAATCGCGCGCGGCGGCCTGGTGTATTTCCTCCACAACCGGGTGATGGACATCGGCCGGGTCGAAAAGCGTCTCCGCGCGCTGTGCCCCGGCGCGAGGGTGGCGGTCGCCCACGGGCGGATGGAGCCGCAGGTTCTGGCCCGCAAGATGCGCGACTTCGAGCGCGGGGAATACGACGTGCTGCTGTCGACGACGATCGTCGAATCGGGTATAGACATCCCCCGCGCGAACACCATTCTCATCGACCGCGCCGACACTTTCGGCCTGGCCGATCTGTATCAGCTCCGCGGGCGGGTGGGGCGCTCGTCACGCCAGGGCTACGCGTACTTTCTGCTGCCGCCTTCCGGCGCGGTCGATTCGGACGCGCGAGAACGGCTGGCGGCCATCAAACGGCACGGCGGCCTCGGCGGCGGCTTCAATCTCGCGGTGCGCGATCTCGAACTGCGCGGCGCCGGCAATCTGCTCGGCTCGCAGCAGTCCGGCCACATCGCCGCCGTCGGCTTCGGCCTTTACTGCCAGCTGCTCAAACGCACGATCGCGATGATGAAGGGGGAGAAAGTGAAGGAGGTGGTGGACGTCAAGCTCAACCTCGATTTCATCAATCCGCGAATTCCCTACGACTACATAGAGGAGGACGTGCTGCGGCTGACCTTTCTCAAGAGGTTCGCCGAAGCGCAGGACGCACGCACCGTAAAAGCGCTCGCCGCGGAAATGGCCGACCGGTTCGGGCCGCTGCCGCGCGAGGCCGTCGACTTCGTGAGCGTCGCCGGTCTGCGCGTGGCATGCGCCAGGGCGTCGGTCGGCAATCTGGACGTGAAAGGAACGCGGGCCGTCTTCTACCGGGCCGGCTCACGCGAAGTCTTCAAGGTGGTGGAGCTCAAAAGCGGCAGTCCGCAACGGAAAATCGCGGAACTCGCCCGCGCCGTCGTCAGAACCACGCGTTCGCCAGCACCATGATCGGCAGCCGCGACTCGCAGATCAGGTTGACGAGACCGAACTGAACGCCGTGAATGCGGTCGCAGGCGTTGACGAGGCCGAGCTGCAGACCGGTCACTTCGTAAGCCACGTTGATCAGCCCGCAGCCGAAGCCGCGGAACTTGTCGGAATAGTTCACCAGCGCGCCGAACGCCCAGCCGAAGAACTCGTCCTGGTTCGCGTTGACCGGGGCGAACTGCAGACCGTAAGAGGCGGCGTTGTTCCAGTTGATGATCCCGGCGCACTGGAGCCCGGTGAAATCGGCGTCGTAGTTCACCGCGCCGAACTGCACGCCGCCGGCGTCGTCCCAGATGACGTTGGCGCAGCCGAACTGCGCGACGATCGCCTTGTCGCCGACCACGTTGGCGAGCGCGCCGAGCTGCAGACCGTAGGCCGGACCTTCCGCCCAGGTCATCGCGGCGGCCTGGGCGCCGATGAATCTGCCGGACTCCACCCCCGCCAGACCGAGATCGAGGCCGTACACGTCGTTGTTGAGACCCAGAAGCCCGCCGAGGCGGAGACCGTAGACGTCACTGGAAACGAACGGCAGCTGAACCGGGGCGGCGATGCCGATGCCGATCGGCGACCACGCCCAGGAACGCTCGTCGGTTCTCGCAGGTTCGGCCAGGCCGACGCCGGCCGCCAGACAGAGGGTCGCTGCGATCATGTATTTCTTCATTTGATTTCTCCTTGGTTGTTGGTGGTGTTCAAAATGTCCTCGACGCTGACAGCCGCCGGCGCGTCCTCCGCGGCGCCCTCGCAGACGGACACGCTCACCAGCGTCGCCCCGTCGGAGAGCCTCACGAGCTTCACGCCCCTGGCCATGCGGCCCTGCACGCCGAACTGCGACACCGGGCTGCGCACCATCTGCTGGTCGCTGGTTATCGAAATCACGTTTTCGCCTTCGGACACGGCGTGCGCCGCGACGACTTCGCCGTTGCGATCGCCGCCCTTGATGCCGATCATGCCCTGGCCGCCGCGGTTGTGTTTCGTGAAGTCCTTGAACTCGCAGCGCTTGCCGTAGCCGTTCGCCGTCGCGATGAACAGCGTCTTCGAATCGTCGACGACGTCGAAACTCACCACGCGGTCGCCCGGGCGCAGCCGGATGCCGCGCACCCCGGTGGCGGTGCGGCCCATGCGCCGGACGTCGGCCGCCGCGAAACGCATGGCCCGGCCGTTGCGGGTGAGCATGATCACTTCGTCGCCGGGCCGCACCAGCCGCACACCGACGAGACCGTCGCCTTCGCCGATGTTGATCGCGCGGATGCCGGATTTGTTGACGTTGTGGAAATCGCCGAGCAGCGTTTTCTTGACCGTGCCCCCTTCGGTGGCGAAAAAGACGTCCACGTCGCCGTCGAACGACCTTATCGGCAGCAGCTGCAGCACCTGTTCGCCCGGCTGGAGGTTCAGCAGATTTATGAGCGGCCGCCCGAACCCGGTCTTCTGCGCCTCGGGTATCTCGTAGGCCCCCTTCACGAACAGCCGGCCGGTGTTGGTGAAAAACATGAGTTCGTCGTGCGTGGCGGCGACGAAGACGAGGCGGATGAAATCCTCCTCCTTGACCTGCGCGCCTCTGACGCCGTGGCCGCCGCGGTTCTGCTCTTTGTATTCGGCAAGCGGCACGCGTTTGATGTAACCCCGGTTGGAGAGGGTGATCACGCACGACTCGTCGGGGATGAGGTCCTTGACCGACACCTCGTTGACGTCCGCGACGATTTCCGTGCGGCGGCGTGCGTCCGCCTTGGCGCAGTAACGGGTCTTGAGATCGGCGAGATCGGCGCGGATGATCGCGTAGACCTTCTCGGGATCCGCCAGTATCGAGTTGTATTCGGCGATCGACGCGACGAGCTTCGCAAGCTCCTCGGCGAGCCGGTCGCGCTCGAGGCCGACGAGCTGGTACAGCCTCATTTCGAGAATCGCGCCGACCTGCGCCTGGGTGAAGCCGAAGCGCTCCAGAAGACGCGCCTTCGCCTCGTCGCGCGTCTTCGACCCGCGGATGATGGCCACCACCTCGTCGAGGTTGTCGATCGCGAGGATCAGGCCGTCGACGATGTGTTTGCGCGCCTCGGCCTTCTGCAGATCGAACCGCGTACGCCGCGTGATCACTTCGAACCGGTGGTCGACGTAGCATTTGCAGTATTCCCTGAGGTTGAGCACTTTCGGCCGGCCGCCGACGATCGCCAGCATGATCGCGGTGAACGTGGTCTGCAGCTGCGTGTGCTTGTAGAGGTTGTTCAGCACGATTTCGCCGACGGCGTCGCGCTTCAGATCGACGACGATGCGTATTTCGTCGCTCTCCTTCGCGTCGCGGCCTTTACGGTCTTTGGTGTGGCCGCCGGAAATGTCGCGGATGTCGCTCACGCCCTCGATGACCTTTTCCTTCACGAGGCGGGCCATGTGCTCGACCATCTCGCGCTTGTTGACGCCGTAGGGTATTTCGGTGATGACGATGCGCTCGCGCCCGCCCTTCTCCGCCTCGATCTCAGCCCGGCCGCGCACCGTGAGCTGACCCCGGCCGAGCTTGTACATCGCGGCGATCCCGTTGTACCCGCAGATCATCGCGCCGGTCGGAAAGTCCGGCCCGCGGACGAATTTCATCAGGTCGTCGACCGTGCAGTCGCCGCGGTGCGCGACGTAGTAGTCGATGCCGTCGCAAAGCTCGCCGAGATTGTGCGGCGGGATGTTCGTCGCCATTCCGACGGCGATGCCGGAAGAACCGTTGAGGAAAAGATTGGGCAGCTTCGCCGGCAGGACGGTCGGCTCGTCGAGCGTCTCATCGAAGTTGCGCATCATGTCGACCGTGTCTTTCTCGAGGTCGCCGAGCAGTTCGTCGGTCACCCGCTGCATCCTCACTTCGGTGTAACGCATCGCCGCGGCGCCGTCGCCGTCGATTGACCCGAAGTTGCCGTGCCCGTCGACCAGCGGCACCCTGAGCGAGAACGGCTGCTCCAGACGCACGATCGCATCGTACACCGAACTGTCGCCGTGCGGGTGGTATTTGCCGATCACTTCGCCGACCACGCGCGCCGATTTGACGTGCTTGCTGTTCCACGTGTTGCCCAGTTCGTGCATCGCGAAAAGGCAGCGGCGGTGTACGGGCTTGAGCCCGTCGCGCACGTCGGGAAGCGCGCGCCCGACAATGACGCTCATCGAGTATTCGATGTAGTCGCGCGACATCTCCTCCTCGATGTTGACGTCTTCAAGAACCCCGCCGGCGGCTTCGGCCTTGACCTCTTCTTCCTCGCTTGCCTCGCTCATATATGCGGTATATTATATCATTTTCCGGAGGGGGTTTTAGCGGTTAAATCGACGATTTTTATTTTCAGCGCCCGCCTCGCGGCGGCGGCCACGGCGCGCACGCCGAACACCTCCGTCTCGTAATGACCGGCGCAGATCATGCGCATGCCGCAGTTCTCCGCGGCGACCACGTCGCCCCAGCCGGCTTCGCCGGTCAGAAAAAGATCGCACCCGAGCGCTTTCGCCTCCTCCGCGAATTCCCCCGCGCCGCCGGAACAGACGCCGATGCGGCCGCGCGGTATTTCAAAATCACGTCCGCCGATCGTCACCATGCGCCGGTGCGCGTTTTCGCCGACCAGCCCGATCACGTTGCCGTGGTAGCAGAACGCCCGGCGCACGCGCGAAAGCCCCAGAAGTTTCGCAAGCCGGGCGTTGTTGCCGAGCGAAGGATGGGCGTCGAGCGGCAGGTGGCAAGCGTAAAGCGCGAGATCCGCTTCAATTGCCGCCTTCACGACTGAATAAACCCCGCCGACGAGCCGGCGCACCCCGCCGCCCCACGAAATGCCGTGATGAACGACAAGCAGCCCGGCGCCGGCGGACGCCGCCTCTTCGACGGCGCGCACGCTCGCATCGACCGCGACCGCCGCGACCGTGACATCGCGTCCGCTGCCGGCGATCTGCACGCCGTTGTTCGACACGTCGTCAAAATCGGCCACTTTCAACGTGCGGTCGAGCCAGCCGGTTATCCTTGAAATGTCCATCTTTTCAAGTTATTATACCATAAAACGGCGGCGCGCGGACCAACCGTTCCACCAGCCGGTCGGCGTTCGCCTCGAGAACTCCCGCGAGAATGTCGGCCGGAACGCCGCGCAGTTCGGCGAGTTTCGCCGCAATCGCCTCCACCGGCGGCGTCACCGCCGCGTTTTCGGCGGTGCGGTCGGTCTCCACCAGCAGACGTTCGGACGGTATCTTCTTCACGAGCGCACGGTAGTTGACGGCGTGGTCGTTCAAAACCGCCGGCCCGACCGAAATGAAACCGTTCACCGCCGTGATGCCGTCAAGCAGCCCTTCGCTGCGCGAAAACCCGTGGAAAAGCCAGGCTGGCACGCCGCGCACCGCCGACGCCGCTTTCAAGACCTCGCCCCAGCACTTCGCGCCGTGCAGCGCGACCGGCCGGCGGAATTCCGCGGCGATGGCGAGCTGCTGCCCGAAAACTTCCCGCATCCGCGGCGATATGACACGTTCCCGGAGCCGGTCGAGGCCTATCTCGCCGACGCCGAGACGCGGATCGGCGGCGAGCCGATCCCGCAGCCGGGCGGGGTCGAACCCGTCGGCGAACCACGGGTGTGCGCCGATGAAAACGACGTCGTCCGCGCAGGCGGCCCCGTCCGCGGGGGAGCAAATGAAATGGCGCGCCGCGCCACCGGGCGCGTGGCAGTGGGCGTCGGTCATCGCCCGAACCGAAGCTTGAGCGCGATTTTCACCGATTCAACGGCGATGCCCGGGGTGATCTTCGAATAGCCGCGGGCGCGGTCGGTGAATACGATCGGTATTTCCCGGATGGTGCAGCCGGCTTTCCAGGTGCGGTGGTTCATCTCGAGCTGAAAGGAATATCCGGCGCTTTCAACCGTGCGGAAACCGATTTTCTCCAGGGTGGAGACCCGCCAGCATTTGTAGCCGCCGGTCGGGTCGCGCAGCGGCATACCGGTGACGGCGCGGATGAACACGCCCCCCGCCCGCGAAATGAGCCGGCGTTTGAAAGGCCACCCCGGGGTGCCCCCTCCCTTGACGTAACGCGAACCGATCACGAGATCGGCGTCTTCGGACAGAAGGCGCGGCAGATCTTTCGGGTCGTGGCTGAAATCGCAGTCCATCTGCACCACGCGGCCGGCGCCGAGTTCGATCGCGCGGGCGAAACCGGCCACGTAGGCGCGGCCGAGACCCTCTTTCTTTTCGCGGTGCAGACAGTGCAGCCGCGGTTCGGTCTTCATCATTTCTTCGACCGCGTCACCGGTGCCGTCCGGTGAATTGTCGTCGACGAACAGCAGTTCAACGCCGGGCACGGCGAGCACGGCCTCCGCCATGGGCTTCACGTTGTCCCTTTCGTCGTAGGTTGGTATGACGACCATGTTTTTCATTCCATTTCCTCCAGCAGGCACACGGCATGCACGACGACGCCGACGCCGGCGCCGGCGTCATCCATTTTTTCGTTGGTTTTCCCCTTTACGGATACGCGCGAGGGGGGTATGTTCATCGCGGCGGCCAGCCGTTCGCGCATTTCCCCGGCGCGCGGACGTATTTTCGGCCGTTCGCAGATCACGGTGGCGTCGACGTTCGCGACGCGGAATCCCGCGGCCGCCACTTCGCGCACGGCCGCCTTCAGCAGTTCAATGGAATCGGCGCCCTTCCATTTCGGATCGGTGTCGGGAAAGTGCGAGCCGATGTCGCCGGCGGCGGCGGCGCCGAAGATCGCGTCTATGACGGCATGTACGAGCGCGTCGGCGTCGGAGTGACCGGCCAGCCCCGTCTCGCCGGGGAACTCCACCCCGCCCAGCACGAGCCGGCGTCCCGGCGCGAACCGGTGGGAATCATATCCGCAGCCTATCCGCACAGCGCGAAAATCTCCTTTGGCTCAAGCATGCGCCCGGCGCCGGAGTCGCCGCACGCCAGCTCTCCTTCGCGGGGGCCGGCGATTCTGACGCCGCGCGCTTCAAGCGCGGCGACGTTTTCGCGCGTCGCCGGATTCCGCCACATGCCGGTGTTCATCGCCGGGGCGATGACGAGCGGCGCACGGGTGGCGAGCAGGGTGGCGAGCAGCAGATTGTCCGCCATGCCGAAGCGCAGTTTGGCGATGGTGTTGGCGGTCGCTGGCGCGACTACAGCGAGATCCGCGGCGTCCGCGAGCGCGACGTGCTCGGGCTTCCATTCGGACGGCGCGGCGAACTGGTCGGAGTAGACGGGGTTGCGCGACAGCGTGCGGAAGGTGAGCGGCGTGACGAACTCGCGGGCGGCCGGCGTCATCAGCACGGTGACGTCGTCGCCGGCGGCGGAGAAGAGCCGCACGAGTTCGACGGCCTTGTAGGCGGCTATCGATCCGGTGACTCCCAGCAGAATCTTCCTGTCCATGGATCTCCTTTCAGCGTGCCGGCGCGGAGCGGAGCGCGATGCGGCGAAGTTCGGCGACCGCGGCGGCCATGTCCGCACTGGCGAAAAGATGGCTGCCGGCCACGAACTGGTTGGCTCCGGCGGCGGCGGCGAGGGCGGCGGTGGCGGCGTTGACGCCCCCGTCCACCATTATGTCGAGTCCGGGGCGCAGCTCCCGAAGCCACGACACCTTGGCGGCGCAGCCGGCGATGAACTTCTGCCCGCCGTAACCGGGATGGACCGTCATGACCAGGACTCCGTCGACTTCGCCGAGATAGGGCAGGAGATGCTCGATCGGCGTTTCCGGATTGATGACGGCGGCGGCGGCGAGCCCGAGCGAGCGGATGCGGGCGAGCGCGTCGTGCAGATCGCAGTCGGCCTCGACATGCACCTGAATCGTCTGGGCGCCCGCATCGGCGAATTTCTCAAGATAGAGATCCGGCCGCGACATCATCAGGTGGACGCAGCGGCGGAAACCCGGCGCCGTGCGCGCGGCGAGGGCGACGACGTCCGGACCGAACGAAATGTTCGGAACGAAATTCGGATCCATCACGTCGAGATGCAGCGCGTCGGCCCCGGACGCGGCGGCGCGGAGAATCTCTTCGGCGAGCAGCCCGAAATCGGCGGCGAGCAGCGACGGCAGTATCTCGATTTTCATTTGCCCCAATTATATCATTTTTCCGCGCGGTTGCCCAATCGCGGTTTTGTGGTATAATACCCTCTCATGATATGCAATACGATACTTGACGCACTGGGGCACACGCCTCTCGTGCGTCTCAGGCGGATGCCTTCTCCGGACATGGCCGAGGTGCTCGTCAAGTTCGAGGCGCTCAACGTGGGCGGCTCCATAAAGACCCGCACCGCCGCGAACATGATCGAAGACGCCGAGGCGAGAGGTCTGCTCGGCCCCGGGTCGGTAATCGTCGAACCCACCAGCGGCAACCAAGGCATCGGTCTCGCGCTCGTCGGTGCCGTCAAGGGTTACAAGGTGGTGATAATCATGCCCGACTCGGTTTCCGAGGAGCGCCGCAAACTGATGCGGCACTACGGCGCCGAGGTGATTCTCGTGCACGACAACGGGAACATCGGCAAGGCGATCGACGAATGCATAAGACGGGCGGAGGAGATGAAGGCGGCAGACCCTAACGTGTACGTGCCGCAGCAGTTCTCCAACCCGGCCAACCCGGCGGCGCACCGCCACCACACCGCTCTGGAAATCATGGAGCAGACGGCGCGGCGGATCGACGGGTTCTGCTCCGGTGTCGGAACCGGCGGCACGCTTTCGGGAATCGGCGAAGTGCTGAAAGCCCAGTACCCGTCGATTGAAATCTGGGCGGTGGAACCGCAGAACGCGGCGATTCTGGCCGGCGGCACGGTCGGCACACATCTGCAGATGGGCATCGGCGACGGGCTCATCCCCGACAACCTCAACACCCAGATTTATTCGCACATCTGCACCGTCACCGACGAAGAGGCGCTCGAAACGTCGCGCCGGCTCGCCCGGGAAGAGGGCCTGCTCGCCGGCATATCCTCCGGCACCAACGTGTTCGCCGCGCTGAAACTCGCGCGGCGCCTCGGCCCCGGCAAAACCGTGGTCACGGTGCTGCCCGACACCGCCGAGCGGTATTTTTCCACTCCGCTGTTCGAGTGATCAAAGCGCGCTGCCGGGGAAAAACGTGCCCACCGACCTGCCGGCGAGCAGCGGCGCGAGCACGGTTTTGCGCCCGTTGGCGATGTAGACGTCGATGCCGACGGCGACCGCCGCCTTGGCGGCGCGCAGTTTGGACGACATCCCGCCTCTCGAAAGGTTGCCCTTTTCACCGGGGCGGACTACTTTCGCCACTTTGCGGAAATCCGCAACTTCGGGTATCCTCCGTCCGTCGCGGTCAAGCAGACCGTCGACGGTGGTCAGCAGAACGAGCGCATCGGCTTTAACCAGCCTGGCGATAAGGAAAGCCAGCCAGTCGTTGTCGCTGAACGACGAACCGCGAAGCTCTTCGTCGGCGACGACGTCGTTTTCATTGACCACCGGCAGAATGCCGGCGCCGACAAGATGTTCAAGCGCGCGGCGGACGTTCTGCGCGCGGCGGCGGTCCTCAAAATCGTGATGGGTCAGCAGCACCTGGCCGATTTTCACCCCGCGGGCGGCGAAAAGCTTTTCGTATTCGCAGATGAACCTGGCCTGACCGACGGCCGCGCACATCTGGACGTCGTTCAGATCGGAGGGCCTTGATTTCAGCCCGAGCGCCTCCACGCCCGCCGCCACCGCGCCCGACGAGACGAACACCGCCTCGCAGCCACCGCGGCGCAGATCGCAAAGCTGCGAAACGAGACGGCGGAGCACCGGATAATCCGGCCGCCCCGTTTTCGCGGCGATAGCATGAGTACCGACCTTGATAACGATTCTCATGCCGCACCCCTCCCCTTACGCGCCGAGCTGCATGCGGCAGAAGCGTTTCACCGTAATCTGTGCGCCAAGATCTTTCGCGACGTCGGCGAGATACTTCTCCACCGACTTGTCGCCGTCGGCTACGAAATCCTGCTTGAGAAGGCATATCTGCGAACAGAACTTGCCGGCCATGCCCTTTTTGATGCCGACGAGCGCCTGCTCCGGAGGCAGCTTGCCCTTCTGTTCCTTCAACGCGGCGAGTTTGATTTCAATTTCATTGTCAATCTCTGCCTGCGGCACGTCAGCGGGGCTCACGTATCTGGGCGCGTTCGCCGCGACGTGCAGACAGATCATGTGAGCCGCTTCTTCAAGCGCCGGCCCCGATTTGTCGCATGCAAGTTCCACCATGACGCCGATTTTACCGCCCATGTGGATATAGCCCGAAAGCACGCCCTCGCATTCGAGCGCGAACCGCTCGCTGCGGCGGATTTTCACGTTCTCGCCGGTCTTGGTGAGCAGCATCTTGTATTCATCGGCGAGCGTCTCGGCGATGTCCTTGCCGGCGAGCGCCGCGTTCGCCGCGTTCGCGCAAAACTCCCGGTACGCATCCGTGTTGGCCACGAAGTCGGTCTCGCAGTTGACCTCCGCAAGCGCCATCGCCTTGCCGTCCGCCGCGGTGGCAAGGGCTATGACGCCCTGCTTCGACTCCTTGTCGACGCGCTTGGCGGCTACGGCGAGACCTTTCTCGCGGAGATACTTCACCGCTTCGTCCATATCTCCGCCGGAGGCAATAAGCGCCTCTTTGCACGCCCCCATGCCCGCCGCGGTCGCTTCGCGCAGCTGTTTGATCTGATCAATCGTGATGGCCATAAAATTTTCTCCTGTGATGTTTTGTTGGTGTTCTTCGTGTGACAGACAGACGTCATCCCGCCGGAGTCTCAGCCGCGGGTTCGGCGGCCGGAGCCGTCGTCTCGGCGGCGGGAGCCGCGGGTTCGGCGGCCGGAGCCGTCGTCTCGACAGCCGGAGCCTCGGCGGCTGCGGCCTCCGCCGCAAGAACCTTCGCCTTGCGCTTGGCGGCGAGATCCGCCTTCGCCTTGGTCTCGGCCGCTTCTTTCGCCGCACGTGCGGCAGCCTTCACGTTGGCGGCGACGCTTCCTTTCTTGGCGTGGGTTTTCGCGCCGGCAACCTTCGCCGCGACGAGTTTCGCCTTGCGGTCGGCGCGGGCTGCCTTCTCGCTTTCGGAACGCTTCTCGCGCTCCTCCTCCCGGCGGCGGTTCTCTTCCGCCGCCCTTGCGCTGTATTCGTCGCCCGCCCCTTTGATAACTTTGACGAGACCGTTAAGTATCAACTCGACGCCCCGCACCGAGTCGTCGTTGCCGGGTATCACGTAGTCGATCGGCTCCGGATCGGCGTTGGTGTCGACGATCGCCACCACCGGCACCCCCAACCGGACCGCCTCTTTCACCGCGTTCGCCTCTTTGACGCAATCGACTATGAACACCGCCCCGGGCAGCTCGGCCATGTCGGCGATGCCGGTCAGATTGACTTCCAGCTTCGAAAGCTCTCGGCGCAGCATCGAATTCTCCTGCTTGTGCTCCGAAAGCTGACCGCCGCCCGACTTCGCCATCGCCTGCAGCTGCCGCATGCGCTTCACCGACGACCGTATCGTCTTGGCGTTGGTGAGCGTACCGCCGAGCCACCGCTCGGTGACGTAAAACTGATCCACCCCCACAGCGGCGGCCTTCACCATCTCGGACATCTGCTTCTTCGTGGCGACAAAGAGAATCTTGCGCCCGGCGAGAATGACCCCGCGCAGAAAATTCGCCGCCTCGTCCAGCATCTCGACCGACTGCTGCAGATCGATGATGTGGATGCCGTTGCGCTTGTCGAAAATGTACCCCTTCATTTTCGGGTTCCAGCGCTTCGTCTGGTGGCCGAAGTGCAGACCGGCGTCGAACATGTCTTTAAGGGAGACGCCCGTGAGGGCGGATGTTGGCATTTCCATTTTTATTCCTTTCTCAATCTTTTCGATTAATCCGCTTTGTCCGGTATGGAATCCCGGATCATTCGCTTCAATCTGCCCACCGTGGACAAATCGCGTATATTATATCATATCCGCCCCGACCCCGCAAGGGGGCGCCGTTTACACGCTTACTTTGACAAAGGCGGGCTTCAGGCGGGTGGTTCGTCCCGTCGAACGCGTCGACTCAGCGCTTCGCGCCCGACCTCTTGCGACTTTCGCTGCGCGAAAGCTCCTCGCTTCGCTCGTCGGGCGACCTGACGCCTTCGGCGCAGGCGGATCCTCGCCGCTCGGGATTCGCGACACTGAGCGAGACGCGCCACTGTGCATGACGCGTTTAGGTCGCTCATCACGTCGCCGGGCCGACCTCCCACCCTCAGCCCTGCATACGGCAACACCACGTCTTTGCGACGAGCGTCTCGGACGCACCGTCACTTCAGGCAAGAGATCACATCTTGAATCATCCGTCGTTGTCAAACTCTGCGCAACGGACACAGCAGCGACGGGTAGCGAGAGCATCGTACCAAATTCCGGCGCGGTTGTGCGCATCGGCGGAAGGCGTAGGCCGGGCGGTCGCCCTGACGACGTGATGAGCGACCTAAGCGCGGCCCGCACCACGACGCGCTTCGGGCAGTGTCGCGAATCCCGAGCGCGAAGAACTCATGAGTTCGCGCGTTCGGCAGGACGAGCCGCCCGGACGAAGCCGACAACGCCGGATTGCCAACCTTAACGAAACGACAAGCCCCCAACTTCCGGCTAAACTTTCGTCTAGCCTTTCCAAGTTTCGTTACTTTGGCAAACGGCCGCCGAGCCAACAGGACCTGATTGCCACAGCAAATTGCCACAGTGGGTTTCCCTTGCCATGGCGGCGCGACCCTCTCGATTCGCCGCTTGCAATCCTTGACCCTGTAGCCCCGCTGCACGCGTCCCTACCGCAGGTACAGGAGCATGCCGTGCTTGTAACGATAGACGAAATCGACGAGCTTTTCAGCCACGTCGTTCTCGACCCGCGGGCGGATCATCATCGGCTGCAGGTCAAAGCTCCACTTGTCGGACGCATAGCCGTGCCCCTGCGCAAAGGAACCGTAGGAGAACAGCGGTATTGTCGTTGCGCTCTCGTGCGTCACCTTCGCGAGGGGTTGCACACAGACCGCCTCGTCCGCTCCATTCGGCAGGGACAGGGCGTTCACCGCAGTCACGATCGGCACCTGCGCCGCGTTCTCTTCCCGCGGCGCAAACGCCAATGTCGCGCCGTCGGCCACGGTAACCGTGTTCGTCGCGACGACGCCGTCACCGCCGCCGCTGACGATCTTCATGCCTTTGCCGATCTTCAGCGTGCCGCCGACGTTGCAGACATGTCCGTTCAGGTCCAGCGTGCCGCGCCTGAACTCGGCGTTGAGAATCTTTCCCTTGCCGCACCAGTTGTAGGCCCGCTGCACGAAATAGTCGGAATCGAGCACCACCTTGCCGGCCGGCTTGTCGATGACGATATCGCCGAGGAAGTTTTTCGACGTCGGCGGGTAGGCGTTGACATAGTGCTGGTCGTTCGTGCCGGTGAAGTGGATGTCCCCCGACGCGCCGAGCGTGCAGTTCGAAGCGATGTAGAGGTCGCCCTTCAGGTCGAAGACGTGCGGACTTTTGAAATTCCCGGCACTGGGCGTGATGTAATAGGACTTGATGTGATTGAGCGCCCGGACGACCGTCGTCGTCTCGCCGGACCGCACCGTCAGGTTGTGGTCCGAGGTCGTCGCCGCGTTCAGCGTCAGCGTTCCGATGGGATCAAGGAACCGCATGTGCTGCGGCCGATCGCAGAATTCAAAGGCAGAGTTCGTCGCCACCAGCGTCGATCCCGCATACTGGTAAAACCCCGATTCTCCGTAACAGCTTTTGAACTTGATGTCCGACGAGACGAACGTGCCCCTCCTGACGACGACGGCGGGCGACGCCTTCGACTTGCCCGTGCCGCGGTAAACGGTCAGCGGACCCTCCGCCTGGTGAAACACGAGTTTCGTACCCTCCGGCTTGTCGACGACCAGCGCCGCGCCGAGGCAGCCGTTCGTGATCCATCCGTGCTGGTCGCCGGAGCCCGCCGCCACAAGGCGCCCGAAGCCGTCGCTCGCCCCCCAGCGGTCGTAGTTGTAGTCGTTGGCCGCGTGCGGATAGCCGACGTAATGATTCGTCGTACAGACAAAGTCGCCGGTGAAGAGAAGCGTCCCCATCGCGGGATCGTCGATGGAAGCCGGAGCCGCGCCGCAGGAAAATCCGTTGCCGTGAACCGACAGCGTGCCGTTGACATAATTGGTCGTACCCTTCTGAAGGCCCACGCCCAGGCGGATCATCTCCGTCTGCAAGTCGTTGAAAACAAGCCCGCTGCCGAGCAATGTCATCGTGCCGCCCTTGAAAACCACCTTCGGAGGCATCAGCATGACGCCATTGCCTGTGACACCGAAGTAGTTGCCGTCGCTCGTCGACTGGGCATACGTCACCTCGTCAAGGCCGGTGAAGTCGATCGTCGAGCCATTGATTGCCCGAACCGCCACGGGATTGGCTCCCGCACGAGGATCGCTCGCCGAGAGACGTCCGAACCGCGCCCGCTTGTACTCGCTCGACACGACGACCGTCGTGCCGTTGCTGGCGACGACCCCCAGGCAGCCGGGCTCGTAACCGGCAACGTCCGAATCGAACTTGACCTCGTGCTCGCCGCCGTCGGTGAAGTAGATCGTCGGCGAACCGCCGTTGGCATGGTGCCGCACGTAGACGTCGCCACCGACCGTGAGCGAACCCGTCCTCGTGAACTGGAACGCCTCAAGCACCAGGTCGCCGGTAATCGTCCAGGCGCCATAAATGCCCATCGTGTTGTCCTTGCGGGCGGCAACGTCGACGTTAGACTCCGGGCCGGCACCCAGACGGACCGACTCGAATGTCGAGCCGTCGGCAAACGTGATGCTGTGGTTCTGGTTGCGCTCGTAGCGGAGATGTCCGCCCTGCAGCGTGCAGGCGGACTTGTGCACCGTCGAGTAATTGCCGGCGCGCAGCACCAGCGACGTGCCGCGGAACTTGTAGGTGCCGCCGTAAAAATAGGCATGGCCCGTGTTGGTCTGGGCGTTGCCGTCCTGATCCCACGTGCCGTCCTCGATCTTGAACGAGGCAATGGACAGCGGACGCTGCAGCGTCACCGAACCGGCGAATCCGCTCGCCAGCGTGACATCGCCAAGCGTCGCCTTCGTGAAGTCCGCATCGACGACCGTCGCCGCCGTGCTGCCGGCGGGAAACGTGATGGCAGACCCCTTCCCCGGCACCGTGTCCCAGTTGGCCGAGTCCGACCACTTGACGCCATCGCCATTGCCCGTCCACGTCGAGGCGACGGCATTATGGCAAACCACGACCAGACCCGCCGCCAACACGGCGCGGCGCACGACACATGAAGCACGATCCTTCATCGCAAGAATTCTCCTTTACGGATCAAGGAAAGGGCTAAACTTTGAAGAGTCACCCACCCCTGGCTTTTATGCAACTCATGATGCATAGGAATAGTATCACATCCCCGCCCTGCCGTCAAGTGCCATAAACGGGCCGAGCCAACAGTGTGCTTTGCCAGAGTAAACGCAATTTTAGATTTTGTTTAGTTGGTCAAAGGTGAAGGTTGATGGCTTGTCTGAAGGAAGTAGCGGATTCCCATTCTTCCTACCCTCCCCGGGGAGGGATTTGCGTTTGCTTTGACAAAGGCGGGCTTCAGGCGGGTGGTTCGTCCCGTCGAACGCGTCGACTCAGCGCTTCGCGCCCGACCTCTTGCGACTTTCGCTGCGCGAAAGCTCCTCGCTTCGCTCGTCGGGCGA
>JAGCAM010000105.1 GCA_017652705.1 Kiritimatiellia bacterium
CCACGCCGATGTCGCCGAGATCGCCGCGGTTGAGGGAGGTAAGCACGGTGACGGCGAGTACGACCGGACCGCCCGCGCCGGATTCCGCCGCGGCGTCGGCGGCGGCGCGGATCATCGCGGCGCCCCCGGAGGCGGGGATGGTAAGCATGTCGACGCCGAGCCCCGCGGCTGATTTCACCGCGCGTTCGACGGTTCTGGGAATGTCGTGGAATTTCAGGTCGAGAAAGACGCGCTTGCCGAGGTCGGCCACCGCCTTGACGACGGACGGACCTTCGGCGGTGAAAAGTTCAAGCCCGATTTTGTAGAAATCGACGGCGTCGCCGATCATTTTGACTTTCGCGACCGCTTCTTCGCGGTTGTTAACGTCGAGAGCAACTATCAATTTCGCCATGAGCAGACATTCCTTTTTGTGCATTATATCATATCAGCGCACGTACATGACGTCGATGTCGGGGGCCGGGGCGGACCGGTTCAGCAGGCGCACGGAGTGGACGCCGGCGGCGAGGTCGGACTCAACCGCGACCGGTTTGAACACGCCGCCTGAGGCGCGGGCCCGCAGTTCGGCGATTCCGCGTCCGTCGATTTCGACGGTGAAGGCGCGGGGTTCGGCGGCGGCGCGGCGTTCGAGCGCGGCGGCTCCGGGGGAGTCGTCCTTAAGGCGGCTCAGGTTGACGGTCGCGGAGCGGCCGTCGTCGGAAATGCGGAAACGCCGGTCGCACTTGGGGCACTCCGCGAAATTGACGGCGGCGGCCAGAACGAGCAGCGCGGCGTTCATTTGAGCCCCCCCCCGCCGGCGCCGCAAGCGGCCTGACGTTCGTAGCTGGCGAGCCCGGCGTTGCGGAGACGGCACGCCGGGCAGCGCCCGCAGCCGCGGCCGGGCACGCCGTTGTAGCAGGTCACGGTCTCGTTTTTGACAAGGTCGAGAATGCCGAGACGGTCGGCGATACGCCACTCGTCGGCTTTGGTGGAATGGAGAAAAGGGGTGACGATGCGCACCGGCCATTCCAGAGCGAGGCGGAGCGCGCGCTGCTGGGTTCTTATGAAAGCGCCGCGGCAGTCCGGATACCCGGAGAAATCGGCTTCGGACACGCCGGTGTAGACATCGGCGGCGCCGAGCGATTTGGCCCAGACCGCAGCCGCGGAGAGGAAGAAAACATTGCGGCCTTCGACCACGGTGTTGGGGCAGCTGCGGCCGGCGGCCCGGGAGATTTCGGCGCCGCGGTCGAGCAGCGCGCTGTGCGTGATGTCGGAAAAGAAGCCGAGCCGCACCACTTTGTGAGCCGCGACCCTGAAACGTCCGGCAAGCCGGCGGGCGTACTTAACCTCCACGGAATGGCGCTGGCCGTAGGAGAAGGTCAGCGCCGCCACTTCGCCGGAACCGTACTTGCGCACCGCAAGCGCAAGGCAGATGGCGGAGTCCTGACCGCCGGATAGAACGACCACCGCCTTCATGCCGCCGAACCCGTCACTTCCGCTTCGCGAACGCAGGGTTGACCGGGGTGGTTTTGACGAGATCCGCGATTTTCCGCGTGACTTCGGGGTTGCTTTTGAGATACTCGATCGTGGCCAAGGAACCCTGAGCGAGCTGTTCGTCGCCGAAAGACAGCCAGCTGCCGCGTTTTTCGACGATGCCGCGGGCGAGGGCGGCGTCGAGCACAGACCCCTCGTAGGAGATGCCGCAGGAATAGAGGATGTCGAATTCGGCCTCGGTGAAAGGCGGGGCCACCTTGTTCTTCACGACCTTGACGCGGGTGCGGTTGCCGATGACCTGGCCGGCGGGGTTTTTAATCGCACCGATGCGCTGCACCTGCAGACGGCAGGAGGCGTAGAATTTGAGAGCCTTTCCGCCGGGGGTGGTTTCGGGGTTGCCGAACATGACGCCGATTTTCTCGCGCACCTGATTGGTGAAGATCAGCAGCGTCTTCGTCTGGGCGATGGTGGCGGTAAGCTTGCGCATGGCCTGGGACATGAGCCGCGCCTGAAGGCCCATGTGGCTGTCGCCCATGTTGCCGTCGATTTCCGCCTGGGGGGTGAGCGCGGCGACGGAGTCGACCACGACCACGTCAAGCGCCCCGGACTTGACGAGCTGCTCGCAGATGGTGAGCGCCTCTTCGCCGCTGTTGGGCTGGGAGACTATGAGATCATCGAGGTTGACGCCGATCTTGGCGGCGTAGCCCGGGTCAAGGGCGTGTTCGGCGTCTATGAACGCGGCGACGCCGCCCGCTTTCTGGGCGTTGGCGACGACATGCAGGGCGAGAGTGGTCTTGCCGGAGGATTCCTGCCCGTAACATTCGACGATTCTGCCGCGGGGCAGCCCGCCGACGCCGAGGGCCATGTCGAGCGAAAGGGAGCCGGTGGAAATAACGGGAATCTCCTGCGAGCCCTGATTGCCGAGACGCATGATCGCCATCTCGCCGAATTCCTTGCGGATCTGGTTCATCACCGCGTCAAGGGCGGTGTTGCCGGTTTTCTTGCCTTCGGATTTCTTTTCTGCCATGTCCTGCCTTTCTTGCAAACTCACTCCGATTTCGGCACGACGCCCTCTCTGGCCTCGGCCTTCCAGACACCTTCGATCTCCGAAGAGACGGTTACGTTGGTCGTCCACGCGCCGCCTTCCGCACCGACCTGTTCCCAGTCGCCGGTCACGGAGAAACCATTGCCGATGTTGTCGGAGTACAGGAGACGGTACCAGCAGTAGGGTACGCGGTTGGTCAGAGTCAGGCGCCATTCCAGGGCGGACAGGCGTTCGATGGAAGAGAACGCGAACGGCGTCGGGTGGTTGGTGACCACGGGCTCCGGCGGCTCCGGCGGCTCCGGCGGGTCGGGGTTTTCAACGATGGTGAGAGTTGCGGTCATGTCGTTGATCGGATAGTAGTTCTGAGCGTCGCCGGTGAAATGGACGGTCGCGGTGTAGACGCCGACTTCGGTCTGCACGTTGTTCTCGTAGTTGGTGACGACGCCTTCGGGAGGCTCGCCGACGATGAAAACGCTCTTGGGGGAGCCGTCGTACACGAACTCGGCGTCGGCGAAGGATACCCCGCTCATGTCGTAGACCGCCTTGTCGATCGCCCACTGTATTTCAAGCGGCTCGTAGGAGTCGTCGCTCCAGACATAGCCGGGCTCGAGCGTGACGACGGCGGTGTAGACGCCGGCGTTGACGGCGGCGGCGTTGGCGACGGTGTAGCCGGCGGCGGCGACGACGCCGGTCTGGACCGCCGCGTTGTAGACGAGGCCTGCGACGGGAACCGGCGGGGACACCGGGGTGTCGCCCGATTCGGTGACCTCGCGGAATTCCACGCCGTTCTCGTCGGTGTAGACGCCGTCTTTGACGGCGGTCGACCAGACGAGCAGACCTTCGGTCGAGTTGGTGGTTACGATGCGGCCGGTGACGCTGGCGTCGACGTCGCGGTGGAAGTTGGCGGCGCTCGGAACCAGCTGGCGGAGACTCAGCCCCGGCGGCACGACGCCGAAGACGTTGGTGTTGATGTTTTCGGCTTCCTCTTCATAGATGCGGGGTTCGAGAACGCCGATCGAGCCGGTGAATTCGCCGACGAGACGGACGTTGCCGGAGATGAACACCTCCCCCTCGCCGTCGGTCGCCTCGTTGGCCACGGAAAGATTCGCGGTGATTTCGGGGGATGAGCCGTAAAAGGCGTTGTCTTTTACGGAGCCGTCGCCGGAAACGTCGAAGTTGGCGCCGTTTTCGACCAGTACGCCGCCGCCGGTGTAGCCGGAGCAGCCGGTGATTTCGCCGCCCTGGAAGAGGAAAGCGGCGGACGGGCCTGAAACGACGACGCCGCCGGCTGGCGATTCGGCGATGTTCTGGACGTCGCTCCACTTGTTCACGCAATCCCTGATGAACGAGCCGGACAGCATCGTCAGCGTACCGTTGTACACGCTGACAGCGCAGGCGTCGCGGGAGGCGGAACCCTTGACGTCGCGGATGCCGGAACCGTCGCCGAGCGTCAGTTCGCCTCCTTCGCCGACGCGGAACATGGCGGTGGCGCCGCCGGGTTGGAAGCCGCCGCACTGGAGCGACATGTCGTCGAAATCGACGTAAAGCATCGGGTAGCCGCCGGCGAAGATGATTTTGTCCAGGGTGACGCTGCCGCCGTCGGACACGGTGATGACCGCGTCGCCGGTGCGGCAGATGATGTTGGTCCAGTCGCCGGGTTCGGTTCTGATCACCACCGCGTGCTTGATTTCAACGCTGCTCGAGAGGTAGGGTATGAGGTTGGTGGTGGCGACGATTTCCTCTTCGGTCAGCGGCGGATAGACGATTTCGGTTTCGGTCGGGAAGGCGTGTGCGTTGACTTCCACCACGGCGTCGGCGCTTATGGAGGCGAGCGCGGCGTTGAAAGAAGAGAATTCGTTGGTTTCGACGGTGCCGTCGCCGTTGTCGTACAGGACGCGGGCGACCACGTACTCGGGCGGCGGCACGGGAGACGGCACGAACTCGTCGCTCCAGACCAGCCGGCGCACGCCTCCGTCGGCGGCGAAAGCCCCGTGCCAGACGCCGGGGGCGTCGTCGCAGAGGAAGAACACCGCGGAGTTCGAAGCGGCCAGGTCGTCGCAGCCGTCGTCGACCAATCCGAACTGGACTCCGGTCGCCGCGTTTTCCAGACCGGTGCAGCGCAGATGCACGCCGCCGGTCAGACCGCCGGCGAGAACGAGTTCGTCGTCGGAGGTGAGGAAAAGGTTGTCGTCGACGGCGGCCCCGCCTTCGCCGGCGTTGGAGGAACTGCAGCAAATGCGGGCGTCGCCGGATATGCGGACGGTCGAGACGTCCATGCCCGGCCAGCTGTCGACGTAGACGCCGCCGCCGAAACCCTCCGAGAAGCAATTGCTGACCACGCCGCCCTGCATGTCGAACTCGCAGCCGCCGAACTCGACGAAGACGCCGCCGCCGTTGCCGTACGAAGTCGAGCAGCCGGTGATCGAAGCGCCGGGCCTCATCACTGCGCGGCCCGGGCGGTAACCGTCTTCTTCATCGCAGAGCACCGAAACGCCGCCGGCGAAGGCGTAGACGCCGAGGCTCTCGTCGGTCACGACGGTGTTGGCGCAGTCCGCCACCAAAACGCCGGCGTCGAGAACGAGCTCGCCGCCCTTGACCACGAAAGCGCCTTCACCGGAGGCGCCGTAGAAAACGAGGTTGGAGACGGTCAGCGAGGACCCGCCGTCCACCCGGAAAACTGCGTCGGCCGCGTAGGTTATGACCGGAGCGGCCGCGTTGGTGGAAAAAAAGCGCACGGTCGCGCCGACGACGGAGGCGGCCGAGGCGAGCGAACAGTTTTTAAGCACCACGACGTCGCCGTCTTCGTTGGGGTGGTCGGCGAAAATGGTGGCGAGGTTCCGGTAGTACTGCACTGTGCCGCCGGAGTCGGCGGTGAAGAAGGCGACCGCGATTTCGGGGGCGACGGGGACGCGGTCCCAGAACAGGGAGCCGTCGTCGTCGACGGCGCCGCCGAGATCGGCGTCGAAGGGATTGAGAAAACGGGCGGCGCAGGCGCGGGCGGTGTCGAGGTCGCAGACGGCGGAGCCGAACTTCTGGTTGATGGCGGCCGCCGCCGCGCATTGCACGGTGAGATACGATTCAAGCGCGCCGGCGAGGATGACGCCGTTTTCGTCGGCGGTGGCGATGTACGTTCCGCCGGAATCGCCGTCGGTGAGCTCAACCAGACCTTTGACCGAGACGCCCCCCCCGGCGGAGACATTGACGAAACAGCCGGAGGTGTCGGCGAAACTGACGTTTTCGAGCGCAAGCACCGCGGTGACGTTGGTGAAAGCGGCGCCGGGGCGGCAGGTGACAAAGGCCGAGGACGGCGCCACCCCCGACGCGGTGCGGATCGTGACGTCGTGCGAAACGGCCTGCGGAAAACGCATGATGGTCGGCGCGAGGATTTCAAGCACGTCGCCGGCGGCGGTTTCGGCGAGCGCGGCGTCAAGCGTGCCGTACGAGGCGCCACGGGTGACGTTGGAAACGCTGCCTTCAAAGGCGGTTTCCAGCAGTGTCATCTCGACGCCCCAGCGGTTGCCGACACCGGTGACGTACGGGATGTTGTAATAGGTTTTCACCCACAGCGGATTGCCGGTGATGACGCCGCTCATGGACTTCTTGGCCGAACTCGTGCCGGAAACGGCCACCGATTTGAGTTCGCAGGACATCATTTCGTCGGAGGACACCGCCACGAGATCGTATGTCGACGCGGGAAGCTTCAACCCGAAGACGCCTTTTTTCGCAACGGCCGAAGCAACCTTCTCCTTGGTGCCGGCTCTGTAGGCGGTAACCGTGACCTGATCGAGACGGCTGCCGTTTTCATCGACCGCCATGCCCGAAAGCGTGGCGCCCTTCGCGTCGGGGAAAATGTTGAAGACAAGGCTTTCGAAAACATTGAAGCTGTTGTAGCCGGCGTCGATGCCGGGCAGATTGTACCAGAAGTTGTACGAACCCGACCAGCCCATGTTCAGATGGACGTAAAGCGTTTCATTGTTGTAGCCGTAGCCGTCGCCGACGATGGCGTGGCCGCCGTCGCCCCTGATGCCCATCAGCACCGGGTAGCCGGCGTCGAGGTTGGAAAGCATCATCTTGCGGACGTTCGACGGATTGTCGGTTATTTCGTCGGAGGAGAAATAATCAGCGCTGGCGTAGCCGAAAACGTCGAGCAGCGCCGGGACGACGTTGAACATGAACGAGCCGCTGCCGCCGGCCTTGGTCAAATCGTAGTTCATGCAGACGCAGATGCCGGCGTCGGAGGTGATCTTGCCGATCGCTTCGCACTGCTCGGCGGTGATGCTGTAGCCGGGGGTGAGCGGCATGCCGTCCCAGTCGTAAAAGCCGCCCTGGGTCGTCATGTTGGTGTTGGCGGCGGGATTGCCGAGAGCGCCGGCCTCGATCGTGCACTGGCGGGTGACCTGGGCGACGGAGTTGGTGGGGTAGCGGTGATACCGCATGACCTGCGACATCGCGGTCGCAACGCAGCCGCAAACGGCGCGGGCGCCGTCGGACAGCTCCGGCGTGAAGCGGTTGTAGCAATCTTCGCCGGCGACGGTGCTCTGGTCCCACGTCGACTTGACGAGCGGGGCGACGCGCACGTCGCCGGGGAGGCTGACGTGGGTGCGCAGCGGCAGTTTGACGTTCGGGTCGGAGAGAATCTCGCCTTCGGCCACCAGTGCCGCCCAGAGACGCGCGCTGGGGGAGGCGGCCGAGGCGGCGGAACCGGCGGCGGCGACGGCCCGCACCGGGCGGTTCGCGCTGCGCAGCGCGATGTCGCGGTTGAGGAGCGCGCTCAAGGGGGCAGACGGGTCAAGCGAAGAATAGTCGGCGTCGCCGGAGGTGAACCCGACGACCACGCCGTCTTCGGTGTCGGCGGTGGTGAACACGGTTCCCCCGCCCTTCATCTTCACGGAATAGAACTTCACGCCGTTGGTCGTGACATGCGTGGCCGCGCTTTCGACGGTTTGGCCGAGAGCGGCGCCGAGAGTGCCCCCGCGGCACACCCAGGCGCGCACCGCAAGCTTGGCCTTCTCGACATCGACAGGCTCCGCCCGCGCCCCGAATACAAGCGCGAGTGCCGCCAAGAAAAAGACTTTGCTCTTCATCTGTGGTCTCCCGTTAGAAACTGCTATGAATTATATCAAAAAAACCGCGTCAGAGAAACTTGCCGGTGACAGAATTTTTACAGGCCCTGATTTCGTCCACCGTGCCCTCGCAGACGAGGCGTCCGCCGCGTTCGCCGCCGCCCGGGCCGAGATCGATCACCCAGTCGGCGCATTTCACCACGTCGGTGTTGTGTTCGATGACCACCACGGTGTTGCCCTGGTCGCGCAGTTCCAGCAGCAGTTTGACGAGTTTCGCGACATCGTCGAAGTGCAGACCGGTGGTGGGTTCGTCGAGCAGATAGACGGTCTTGCCGGTGGAGCGGCGGGAAAGCTCGGTCGCGAGCTTTATGCGCTGCGCCTCGCCTCCGGACAGGGTGGTGGCCGGCTGCCCGAGGGCGATGTAGCCGAGGCCGACGTCGGCGAGCGTCTTCAGCCGGCGCGCGAGCGGCGGCACCTTCGCGAAGAAATCGCACGCCTCGGCGACGGTCATGTCCAGCACTTCCGAAATGTTCCTGCCGCCGTAGGTGACTTCAAGCGTCTCGGCGTTGAACCGTCTGCCGCCGCACTGTTCGCATTTGACGTACACGTCGGGCAGAAAACTCATCTCCAGCTTCTGCACGCCGTCGCCGCCGCACACCTCGCAGCGGCCGCCCTTCACGTTGAACGAGAAACGCCCCGCCGTGTAGCCGCGCGCCTTCGCCGCCTCGGTCATGGCGAAAAGCGAACGGATTTCCGAGAAAAAACCGACGTAGGTGGCGGGGTTGGACCGCGGAGTGCGCCCGATCGGCGACTGGTCGATTTCGATGACCTTGTCGAAATGCTCCATGCCCGTAATGCGGCGGTGTTTGCCGGGCTCGGCCTTCGACCCGTAGAAGTGCTTCATCAGCGCGCGCTTGAGCGTTTCGTCCACGAGCGTCGATTTGCCGGAACCCGAGACGCCGGTCACGACGGTGAACGACCCGACCGGTATGTGCACGGTTATGTCCCGGAGGTTGTGCTCGGAGGCTCCGGCGACGGTGAGGAATTCGCGCGACGACGGCGGCGCGGGCGGATGCGGCACGGCGGCGGCGACGCTTTTGCGCCCGGTCAGGTAATCGGCGGTGAGCGACTTCGCCTTCAGCAGGCCGTTGAAGCCGCCCTGGTACATGAGCCGGCCGCCTTCCCGGCCGGCGCCGGGCCCGAGATCGACGATCCAGTCCGCCGAGCGCATCATTTCTTCGTCGTGTTCGACGACAACGACGGTGTTGCCGCGGTCCCGGAGCTCCTTCAGCGTGGCGATGAGCCGCGCGTTGTCGCGCGGATGCAGGCCGATCGTCGGCTCGTCGAGCACGTAAAGAACGCCGGTCAGCCCGGAGCCGATCTGGGTGGCGAGGCGGATGCGCTGCATTTCACCGCCGGAGAGCGTCGCGCTCGCGCGGTCGAGAGTGAGGTAGTCAAGCCCGACGTCGATGAGAAAACGCAGCCGCCGGACGATTTCGCCGATGACGTCTTTGAGGCCGGCGACTGCGCCCGCCCCCCCGCGGCAGCCGGACGGGTGCGCGGCGAAACCGCTGAAAAAGTCCAGCGCTTCGGTGACCGGCATCGCCATGACTTCCACCAGCGTGCGACCGGCGACGGTCGCCGCCCGCGACTCGGGCCGCAGCCGCGCCCCGCGGCATTCGGGGCAGGTGCGGTAACTCTGGTACGCCTCCCACTTCGCGCGCGTTTCGTCGTCCTCCGAATCCTCGAGCCTGCGCTGCAGCGTGGCGAGCACGCCTTCGAACGGGCGGTCCACGCTGCGCCAGGGGAGGATGAGGTCGTCCTTGAACCCGTGCATCAGCGAATGGCGGAATTTAGCCGGCAGTTTTTCGTAAGGGGTTGAAAGTTTCACTTTGTACTGCCGCGCGATCTGTTCGAGCAGCGCGTTGTAGTACATAATCGCGTTGTGCCCGGCGCGCCGCCACGGGTGGATGCATTCGCGCAGCGGGA
Organism: Kiritimatiellia bacterium; assembly: GCA_017652705.1. Lineage (GTDB taxonomy): Bacteria > Verrucomicrobiota > Kiritimatiellia > RFP12 > UBA1067 > UBA1067. The sequence goes on from JAGCAM010000105.1 coordinate 9,568, forward strand.
GCGACGGGTCGGGCACCACGAGATCTTCGTCGAAGTAGTAGAGATGGCCGAGCCCCGCGCACACCGGGCAGGCCCCGAACGGCGAATTGAAAGAAAACGACCGCGGTTTCAATTCGTCGAAGGAAACGCCGCATTGCACGCAGGCGTTCAGCTCCGAAAAAACCTCGCTGCGCGCCGGCTCGCCGGAGTCGGAGAGGGTCTCGACCTCGACGACTCCGCCGCCTGTTTTCAGCGCGAGTTCGACGGAATCGGTCAGTCGCGTGCGGTCGCACGGCGTCGTCAGCCGGTCGACCACGACCGCGATGTCGTGTTTCTTCTTGCCGTCCAACGCCGGGGCATCTTCGACAAGCCCGACCGCGCCGTCGACCCGGACGCGGACGAAACCGCCGCGGACGAGCGCGGCGAACACTTTTTCGTGGCGGCCTTTCTTGCCTTTCACCACGGGGGCGAGCAACATGATTTTCGCAGGCGCCCGGGAAACTATCGCGTCGACTATCTGTTCCGCCGACTGCCGCGTCACCTCGCGTCCGCATTTGGGGCAGTGGGGGACGGCGGCGGAACCGTAGAGGATGCGCAGATAATCGTGGATTTCGGTGACGGTGGCGACGATCGAGCGCGGGTTGCCGCTCGTCGTGCGCTGCTCGATTGAAATCGCCGGGCTGAGCCCTTCGATGCGGTCCACGTCGGGCTTCTGCATGCGGTCGAGGAACTGCCGCGCGTAGGCGCTGAGGCTTTCGACGTAGCGGCGCTGCCCTTCGGCGTAAAGGGTGTCGAAGGCGAGCGAGGATTTTCCGCTGCCGGACAGACCGGTCACCACGACCAGGGAATTGCGCGGAATCGTCACGTCGATGCCCTGCAGGTTGTGAACCCGGGCGCCGGTGATCGTTATGCCGTTCACTGGTTTTTCAACTCGAATGCAAACAGAAATTCCGGATTCGACCTGGTTTTCCTGAGGGAGTTCAGCACCGATTTCATGGCGGACTCCGGCCCCGCGTCGGAAAGGATCCTGCGGATTCCCCAGGTTTTTTCGAGTTCGACCGGGTCAAGCAGCAGATCCTCCTTGCGGGTGCCGGACTTGTCGATGTCGATCGCCGGGAATATGCGCTTGTCGGCCAGACCGCGGTCAAGCACGATTTCCATGTTGCCGGTGCCTTTGAATTCTTCGAAAATGACCTCGTCCATGCGGCTTCCGGTGTCCACGAGACCGGTGGCGATGATGGTCAGAGACCCGCCGCCTTCAATGTTGCGCGCGGCGCCGAAGAAGCGCTTGGGGCGGTGCATCGCGAGCGCGTCAACGCCGCCGGTCAGGATTTTGCCGGAGTGCGGCTGAACCGTGTTGTAGGCGCGCGCCATGCGGGTGATCGAGTCGAGCAGAATCACGACGTCGCGGCCGTTCTCAACCTGGCGCTTGGACATCTCGATCACCATTTCGGCCACGTTCACGTGGTGCTGCGGCTCCTCGTCGAAAGTCGACGAAAGCACCATGGCCTTCGTGTTGCGCTGCATGTCGGTTACTTCTTCGGGCCGTTCGTCGATCAAAAGGACGATAAGCATCGCCTCGGGGTAGTTTTTGGTTATGGCGTTGGCCATTTTCTGCAGCAGCACGGTTTTACCCACGCGGGGGGGCGCGATGATGAGCCCGCGCTGGCCGAAGCCGATAGGCGTGAACAGGTCGATGACGCGCGTTGAATACTCCTTGGTGTCGGTTTCGAGAATGATGCGCCGGGTGGGGAAGGTCGCGGTCAGATTCTCGAAGTGGATCACGCGGGCGGCGACGGAGGGCTCCTTGCCGTTGACGCGGTTGACGTTGCCGAGGCAGAAGAACCGGTCGCGGTCGCGGGGGTCGCGGATCGGCCCCTCGATCACGTCGCCGGTCCGGAGCGCGTGGCGGCGGATCTGCTGCTGGGTCACGAACACGTCTTCGGGGCAGGCGATGAAGTTGTTCTTCGCCGAGCGCAGAAAACCGTGGCCTTCCCGCATGATTTCAAGACAGCCTGAAGCTATCACCGCGCCGCCTCTGGAGAGATAGGTGCGGATCGCCGCGAAAATGAGTTCGTGCTTGCGGTAGGAACCGAGCTCCTCCGGGTCGGCGCCGGGCATCATCCGCTCGACGATCATCGGCGCCGGCCACGTCTGGATGTCGGCGAGCCGGTATTCGGGCAGCTCGGGGTTGCGGTTCGGATTGGCCGGCGCATCGGGAGCCTCCGCCTTCGGTTCGGCCGGCAGCGGCGCGTTGAGCAGCGGGTTCACCGACTCCTCGCCGTTGGCACCGCGTATCGGGGAATTGTTCTTCTGCGGCGCGTTGCCGCCGCGGTTGAACTTTTTGTGAAAAGGTTTTTTGCCGGGGTGCGGGGCGGG
>JAGCAM010000106.1 GCA_017652705.1 Kiritimatiellia bacterium
CGGCGACCCCGCCCGCGGTCACCAATTCGGCGGCAACCCCGCCCGCGGTCACCAAGTCCGTCGCGGCGGCGACCAATCTCGCCGCGGCGGTCACCAACGCACCGTCGCGCCTGAAGATAAGAACGTTCCACTACGACCGCAGCAGAGAATTGCGCATTGCATTTACGGAACGCCCCGACATGTCAGTTGTGCGCGATTACATCACCTTCGAGCCATTGCCCGCCGGTGACCTGAAGATCAGCACCGAATATCAGGCGGTTTCCGGTGGCCGCGGGTACGCCGGGGGCTGGCCGCAACTTGTAATCGAGGGTGATTTCGCCTTTCGCACCAACATCACTTTCAAAGTGCGCAAGGGGCTGCCCGCCGCCGGCGGCCGGTCGGCTGAAACCGCGCTGGAGGAGGATTACGTGCGCGTTATCACCCGCGACGTCCCCGGACCGTCGGTCGGGTTCGCCGCCGGCGGGCGCTATCTCACCCCGGCCGGCGGACGCGAGATAGCGGTCGAGATGGTGAACGTCGGTTCGCTGCGCACCGAGATTTGCCGCATAGCGCCGCAAAACGTGGTTCAGATGCTGGCGCGGGAGGAAGGGGCTTACCGCGTTTATTCCTGGCGGTCGGGCGAGAGTGCGCCGGACGGCGCAGAACTCGCCGGCGAACGCGAAGTTCGCGTGCTGGCCTGCCGCAACACGCCCAACGTCCAGGAATCAACCGCGGTGAAGGTGGCGATGTCCGACGGCGGCGTTTCGAACGGCATTTTCATGGTGTCGATCTCCGACGCCGACCATCCCGATGATGGCACCTGCACCCGCCACCGGGTGGTGTGCGTTTCCGACCTCGGGTTGAGCGTGCGCCCGCTGGGCAAAGATTCGGTCGGCGTTTGGGTCGCTTCGCTCGCTTCGGGGCGGCCCGTCGCGAAAGCGTCCGTCGAGGTGTATTCTTCGGCGAACATCCAGGTGATGCGCGGGGAGACTGACGCGAACGGCTGGTGCAAAGCGGTCCGCACTGCGAAAGGCCTGCCCTTTGCCGTCGTGGTGACATCGCGCGACCGCGATGACATGACGTTCCTGGCGATGCGCGATTCAATGGAGGTCGACGAGACCCGTCCCGACGGTTGCCGTCCGAACTACGTCGGAGAGGGCGGGGCGGAGGCTTTCGTGTGGACCGACCGCGGCATCTACCGCCACGGCGAAAAGATCCGCCTCGGGGCGCTGCTGCGCGGCGCCGACCGCGCAGCGCCGCGGCCTTTTCCGGTCGAACTCTCGCTGCGCAATCCGGCGGGCGACGTCGTACAGAGGAAAACCGCGATGCCGGACGCCGCCGGCGGGTTGTTCTGGGACGGGTTTTCAGCGGCGGCGGAGCAGCCCGGCGGCAAGTGGAATCTGGAAGTGCGCACTCCCGGCCGCGCCGGGGAGCTTCTCGGCGAGACGGAGGTGAAGGTGGAGGAATTCGCGCCGCCGCAGATCAGAGTCAAGGTCGACCCGCTGCCCGGGGCGACGCTGCGGGAATTCAGCTACAAGGTGTCGGCGGAGCATCTTTTCGGCGGCGCGGCGCGGAATCTGCGGTGCGAAGGGGCTGTCGTTTTCGAAGACGAGGCGTTTGCGCCGGACGGATGGCGCGGCTGGCGCTTCGGCGATGAAACGCTCGGACTCAAACCGCGTTTCACCAGGCTGAAAGGCGGGCTGCTCGGCCGGGACGGGGCTTTCACCATCGCCGCGCACATGCCGGACGACGTCGGACGGCCGAAAGCGGCGGTGCGCGTTACCGTGCAGGGGGTGGTCTTCGAAGACGGCGGCCGCCCGGCCACCGCCCGTAAAAGCGTCGTCCGGCATTACCACCCCTATTACATCGGTTCGCGGCTGCCGGACAGCGTCGACGGGGTCTCTCCCGAAACGGTCGTCGCGTGCGTTCTGCCCGACGGTTCGAGGTTCGCCGGAACCCGCCGGCTGGCCGTGAAAATAGAGCGCATCGACACCGTTTACAATTACCGCCGCAGAACCGCGGGCTGGAGTTCCTGGGAGCGCGAGAAAGTGCGCTCGACGGTTGTCGACGGCGTATCGGTTTCGACCGCCTCGAACGGCGAGGCCGTGGTGAAAATGCCGCTGAAGCGCGGCGGGGAATACGCGCTTACCGTGGCGGACGCCGAGGCAGGCGTGTCGTTCTCGCGGTCGTTTTACTACCGGGGCGGAGACGACGACGCGGTGCGCGCGCCGATGTCGAATCCCGTCGAAGTCGCGCTCACCCCCGACAAGGCGTTCTACCGCCCCGGCGAGCGTCCGCGCATCGCGGTGAAATCGCCTTTCCCGGGCTTCGCGCTGCTCACCGTGCTGCGCGACGATCTGCGGCACGCGGAGGTCGTGCGGCTGACCAACGCCACCGCCGAAGTGACGCTGCCGCCGGTGGATGCGTCGTCGGCGCCCAACCTCGACGTCTACCTTTCGGTGCTGCGCGGCATGACGGAGCCCGGCGCGGAATACTTCGCCGTGCGCGCCTGCGGGCTGACCACCGTCGCGGTACGGCCGCCCGAAGAGGAAATTCCCGTCTCGCTGAAAGTGGATGTCGCCCTCTGCGAGACGGGGTCGCTCGTCACGGTGGAGGCCTCCGCGCCCGGCGGCGAATTCGTGTCCATCTCGGCGGTGGACGAGGCGATACATCTGCTCACCGGCGGCGACGCGCCCGATCCGGTCGGCTTTTTCGCGTCGCCGCGCGGGGCGTCCCACCCGCTTTACGACATCTACCACCGGCTGCTGCCGGTTGACGCCCTCCCGGGAACCGGCGGACGCAAAGCCGGCGGCGGGTTCGGCGCGGACCTCCTCGGCCGGATCAGCCCCGTGCCGACCCGCCGGTTCACGCCGCTCGCGATTTGGCGGGCGAAGACGCCGGTTTCGAACGGCGTCGCTAAGGTGCGGTTTACGCTGCCGGAGTTCGCCGGTGAAGTACGCTTCACGGCAGTCGCCTACGGCGCCGGTTCGAGCGGCGCGGCTCTGGTGCGCCGCAAGGTGTCGCCGAAACTGGTGATACTGCCGGACGCGCCGCGGTTCGCCGCGCCGGGCGATGAATTTGAAGTTTCGATGCCTACTTACAACCGCAGCGGCGAGGACGGCGCGGTCGCCTTCGAAATCTCCGCCGGCGGCGCCGCGGTGCGGCGCGGCGAGTTCGCGCTCGCCGCCGGCGCGGCCACCAATGTCGTGCTTCGCCTGGCGGCGGCCGGACCGGGTGAAATGCCGATCGTCTTCAACGCCGCCGGCTTCGGCGAGAAACACGTCCGGACGATCGCGCTGCCGGTGCGTCCGGCGGCGGCGTGGCGTGAATCCGCCGGCGTCAAAAAGCTGGCGCCCGGCGAAAAGTTCATTCCCGAAAAAGGCAGGTTCACCTACCGCGAATTCGATTCACCCCTCGCCGAACTGTCCTCCGCGCTGGCGTGGCTGTCGGATTATCCCCACGGCTGCCTTGAACAGACGGCTTCGCGAATATTCCCGCTCATCGCCGGCGGCGGAATTCTCAACACCGCCGGTCTCACGGTCGAAGACAGGCGGGAGTACGTCTCCGCCGGCGTCAAAAGGGTCGAATCGATGTCGCGGGCCAACGGTTTCGTGATGTGGCCGGACTGCGACTACCGGCCCTGGGACGAAGACGTTTCAATCTACGCCGCGCATTTTCTCGTCGAGGCGGGCGCCGTCGGCATTCCGCTCGACTTGAACGTGAAAAAACGCGTGCTTGGTTATCTGAAGCGGTGCGCCATGTCCACGAACGATGAGGTTTCGGTTTACGCCTGCCACGTTCTCGCCCGCGCCGGCCGGCCCGAGCAGGACCGCATGAACTGGCTGTTCGACGAACGGGCGCGGCTCTCGCCGCTGTCGCGGGCGCGTCTCGCGGGTGCGTTCGCGGCGGTTCGCGACCGGCCCCGCGCGGTGAAACTGCTCGAGACCGCCGCCGCGCCGGACTCCGTGAAAGAGGCGGCTTTCTCGCTGACGGCGCTGCTTGAAACCTGCCCCGGCGACGCCCGCTCGGAATCGATTCTCGCGTATCTGAACTCCAAACGCGACCGCGCCGGGTATTCGTGGGGAACCACCGCCGAAAACGCGCACGCGCTCGTCGCGATCGGCACGTATTACCGGCATCATCCGCCGAAGAAGGGCGAACGGCTGGTCGCCTGGCGAAAGTTGGAGCTGCCACGGCCGGACGAAATAAAGGCGGAGCGGCGCGGCATCGCGGTCGAGCGGCGGTTTTTCACCGCTGAAGGCGCCCCCGTTGACATGTCGGCGCTGAAGCGTGGGGATATGCTGATCGTGGAACTGGCCGTTTCGTCCGAGTCTGACCGCACCCTGAACGATCTCGTGGTTGAAGACCTGTTCCCCGGCTGTTTCGAACCGGTGCACGGTGAAGGCGAGGCGTGCGGCGGCGACCGGCGGTGGGTGATGCGCAGCGACGCCCGCGACGACCGGATGCTGGTGTTTTCGAAGCGGTTCACCCTGCGGCGCGGCGAGGAGGCGAAGTTCAGGTACCCGGTGCGGGTTGTTTCGGCAGGCGACTACACGCTGCCCGGCGTGTCGGTGAACGCCATGTACGCACCCTCGCTGCGCGCCAACACCGCCCCCTCCCGCATCCGGGTCCACGGATTGTAAATGACTGATTTTTCGCGCAGATAGAGCGCGACAGGCAGACCGTGCTGCCGGGCCGGGTAGCCGACAGGCGCCCCGGCCCGGAAAAATTTTCCTGGCGCTTTGACCGGCAACCCGGCAACAACCCGCGAACACCTTGCGCGAAGATGAAGTATTTGGTAGTATTGTCTCGTTGATTGATGTTGCGACAGACGGTAAAGGAGGTGTCTAAAATGAGAAATTGGTCAGCGGGTGCGGCGATGATTCTGGGAATTGTCGGCGGCAGCGCCCTCGGTGCGATGGACAGCGGTTCCTATGTGCAGAACGGCCTTGTCGCGCAATGGGACGGCATCGACAACGCCGGCACCGGCGTTCACGACCCGGACGCCACCACGTGGGTGGAACTGAAAGGCAACCTTCAGACGACCGCGACGGCGCTCACCTTCGCCGGCGGCGACCATGCGCATTTCAACGGGGTAAGCAGCAGCGGCACGCTGATAAGCGGAGACTTCCCCGCCGCGCTGCAGGCGATTTCCAACGGAGCGTTCACCGCCGACATCCGGTTCACGCCGGTTGGCTACACTCAGTACGCCGGTCTTTTCCATTTCGGCCTTAGCGGTTCGACGCGGTACTTCTCGCTCAGCGAAGACTTGCATTCGTCTTCCGGCGGCAAGAGTTCGTTCATCGGCGCGTTCCAGTACAAGCGCAGTTCATGGGACGCGGATAACGGCTATTCTTTGGCGGTGGCGACGCTCGGGCAGCCGACGAACGTCACCGCAGTCGCCAAAGGTTCCCGCCATCTGCTGTATCTCGGGGGCGAATTGATCTCGACCCACAAGGCGGGGCCGCTCGCCGCCTATCCGTCGACGCAGTTCGCGTTCGGCAGGCATAGAACGGACCGGACGGAGCGCGCGAACATGAACCTCTACTCCGTGCGTCTTTACAACCGTGCGCTTTCCGCCGTGGAAATCGCGATGAACGCCGCGGTCGACAGAATCCGTTTCGAAGGGGTCGATCCGGCGGACGCCGGATTCCCCGACGGGTGCCGGTACAATTCGGCGACGGGCGACATTGAAGTCAGGGTGCAGGCGGCGGCCGACGGCGACTTCACGGTGTCGCTGAACGGCGGCGCGGCGGCGTCGAGCGCGACCGTCTGGGTGGCGGCCGGCTCGGCGGTGGCCGCGGCCTGCACGGCGCCTTCCGGCCGGTCGTTCGAAGTGTGGCTGGGCGCTCCTTCCGGCGCTGATTACACCCAGAACCCGATGACGTTCACCGCGCACGCGCCGGTGCAGATTTCCGCCCAGCTGGAGGATCCCGAGCGCCTGAGCGCCGACAGCTACGTGAAGGACGGGCTTATAGCGCAATGGGACGCCTCCGCCAACGCCGGTTTTGACGCGGGGCGCAATGACGTGCACGAGCACGACCCCGAGGCGTGGGTGGATCTTTCCGGCAACGGGCAGCACGCCACCGCCTACCGCGCCGGCAGTCTGGTGTGGACGGCGGATGCCGTCGAGCAGACGGTCCGTTCGCAGACGTACGGCCGGGGCGGGTATTTCACCTTCACCGGCGGCGCGGCGTATCTCGCCGCGGCGAACGACATGCGCGGGCACACGCTGCAGTTCTGCGGTTTCAAGGCGACGGGGCAGTCGGGGAGCGTGTCGGGTCAGTGGCTGGGGGGATTCGCCGGTTTCGGCCTTAATTACAACGGGGCCGGCAATCAGCTCGCGTGGATGTTCCGCAACGTCACGGTGGCGGTGGGTTCGGCGAAGACGTTCGAAGACTCTTCGGTGACCGTGACGTACGACGGCGACACGCTGCGCCGGTGGTTCGGCGCCGAAGACGCCGCGTCGTACGGCGTCAACGAGTCGCTGATGTCCGACACGACGGGCTCCGCCGGCGGCGGCCGCATTTTCGGCGACGGCTACAGCTGCGCGCACACGATTCACGCGGTGCGAGTCTACAACCGGCCGCTCGACGATTTCGAGCGCCTGCTCAACACGCGCATCGACGAGGAGCGGTTCTTGAGTTCGAACGCGACGCGCGTGGCAACGGTCGAATCGACCGGCGGCAGGCCGGGCGAGGCGGCCGGCTGCACTTACGGCGCGTACCGGGTGGCGCCGGGCGCGGCGGTCTCGAGCTCGTTCGCGGGTTCGGTCGAAGAATTCCCCGACGGCGTGACCGCGATGCCGGTCGCGGACGGCGAGCGCTACAGGCTGCTCGGATGCACGGTGTCGAACCGCGTCACCGGCGTCACGGAACACCCCGGCGAAGCGACGGTAAGCGTGACCGCCGACCATGATTTGAGGATAATCTGGAACTGGCGGCGTCAGTTCGCGGTGACTTACGCCGCGAGCGCCGGCGGCGCGGTTTCATCTGCCGCCGCGAGCGGCAGCTACTTCGACGCCGGCGCGGAGGTGACGCTCACGGCGGCGCCTGCGGCGGGCTGCCGCGTTCTTGCGTGGGCCGGGGACACGGTGGGGGCGGCGAGCGCGACCGGCGCGGTGATCACGGTGGCGATGGACCGCGCCCGTTCGCTGACCGCGCTTTTCGAGGAGACGGCCCACACGCCGGCGTCGCTCGTCTGGCAGGGCGGCGCCGCGGGGAAGTGGTCGGATCCGGCGAACTGGGGCGGGACGATTCCGCAAAAGGGCGATTCGGTGACGATTGACGGGGAGGCCGGCACCTCAGTGACGCTCGACGCGCCGACGGCGGAACTCGCCTCGCTGACGGTGTCGAAGACGCTGTCGGTCACCAACTGGTTCAGCGCGATCCGGGCGGACACGGTCACGGTCGCGAACGGGGGCGTTCTCACCTGCGCGGGGCAGTTCGGCACGATGGGCGACAATTCGAACCGCGTGTGGATAGTCTGCCGCGATCTGGCGATCGAGACGGGCGGCAAGATCGACGTGAACGGCAGGGGCTGGAGCGCGGATTACGGCGCGATGGGAGCGGGTCCCGGCGCCGGCGCGCTGAACAACACCGGGGGGGCGTACGGCGGGCACGGCGGCGGCGGCTACATCACCGATAAGTCGGACATGATTCGCGCGCCGTTGCCGTACGGCTCGCTCACCGACCCGCGCGACCCGGGCTCGGCGGGCTCGGCGAATTTCGGCAAAGCGTCGACGAAAGGCGGCAACGGCGGCGGGGCGGTGCTGATCGAGGCGAGCGGCGCGGTGTCGTTGAACGGGTCGATCACCGCCAATTCGGGCGGGAGCGTCGCCGCCGGGAGTTACGTGGGCGGAGGTTCCGGCGGCGGGGTGTCGATACACTGCAGCACGATTTCCGGGTCCGGCTCGATACAGGCGAAGGGCGGCACCGGCTATAGTCACGGCGGGAACGGTTCCGGCGGCAGGGTGGCGGTCAATTACGATCCGGCCGCGCAGGGGGCGGTCGGGCAGCCGGCGCTTTCGATCGACGTTTCGTCGCCGCTGGCGGCGGCGGGCAATTTCCGCTACGAGGGGATGCATCAGAACGGGGAAAGCGGCACGGTGTACATGCCGGACGGAGCGCTAATCCTCACCAACTTCAACATCAACGGGCAGATTTATCTCGGCACGAAATCGCTTTCGGTTCCGGCGCTGGCGATCAACGGCAAATTGGCGGCGTTCGTGCAGGACGGATTCAGGCTGAACGTCGCGGGGGACGTGGTGTTGTCAGGCGGCAATCCGGGGCTTTATCTCGGCGGCGAGCAGCTCGTGCACGAAGCGTGGTCGTCGGCAGGCGCCGGTTACTTCGGGTTCAGGAGGTTTGGCGTGTCGGAACCGGTGGAGGTTGATGTCGGGGGCGATCTGGTCGTCGGCGGCACAAAAGGCGAGGTGGTCATTCGGGCGGCGAAGATGACGGCGGCGGACGCCGATCCGGCGGACTGCGTGCCGCGCGGCGGGCTGCTGAAAGTGAACCGCCGGGTGACGGTTGATTCCGGCTCGCGGATTGTTTCCGTGTCTCATTACTGGACGGGGGTCTCGCCGGCGTTCGATTTCGGCAAACTCGATCTTTTGGCAGGCGGATCGATAACGGCCAACTTGCAGGGGCACTACGGCAACAACATTTATCCGGCGCTGCCGCTCGAGGGGGACAACGGTTATGCCTTCGGGCCCGGGGCGTCGACGGTCAACGGCAAAAATTACAACGGACCGGGCGGCTGCCATTTCGGTCTCGGCGGCAAGGAGGGCGCGACGCTGTCGAGCAATCTTCTTTACGACGTCGAGTTTCATCCGCACATGGCCGGATCCGGCGGCTGCAGCAGCGGCGGAGGCTGCCATGGCGGCGGGGTGGTGCATCTTGACGTGCGGGGCTTGTGCTCGATATCAGGCTCGATAACGGCCAACGGAGATAGCTCTGCCGGCGGCCATACGGCGACAGGCGCCGGCGGGGCGGTGTGGATCAACGCGCGGACGCTTTACGTGGCGGACACGGCGAGCATAACGGCCAAAGGCGGCGCTGGCGCGGGCGCCGGCGGCGCCGGCGGCGGC
>JAGCAM010000013.1 GCA_017652705.1 Kiritimatiellia bacterium
AAAAGTCGCCCACCGCCTGCGCGGACGCGTCGCCGTCAAGTGGCCGAACGACGTTCTCGTGGACGGACGGAAGATCGCCGGCATCCTCTGCGAGCGGCACGGCGACAACGTCATCGTCGGCATCGGGGTCAACGTGCGCCAGCGCGAATGGCCGGCGGAACTCGAGGGCCGCGCGACGTCCGTTCTGGAGGCGACTGGCCTTTCGGTAAAGACGGTGCGGGTGCGCAACGCGGTTCTCGGCGAGCTCGGCAAGTGGTACGGCATCTGGCGCGAGAAGGGGTTCGCCGCGGTCTATCCGGAACTCGCCGCGCTGGACGCTCTGAATGGGCGGTTCCTCTCGGTGCGGCAGACCGACGACGACGACGCTCCGCTGAGGGGTGTCTCGAAGGGCGTTTTGGAAGACGGGTCGATCGACGTCGGCGGCGTGCGCATCTACGCCGGGGAGGCGCATGTGGAGGTGGTTTCATGAAAGTGGTCTGCGCCATCGACTCGTTTAAGGGGAGTCTCAGTTCAATCGAGGCCGGCAACGCCGCAGCGGAAGGCGTGCGGCGGGTGTTCCCCGCGGCCGAATGTCTGGTGTGCCCCGTCGCCGACGGCGGCGAGGGAACGGTCGAGGCGCTCGTCGACGGCATGGGCGGCGATCTGAAGTCCGTGACGGTGACCGGTCCCGCGGGGCGTCCGGTCGAGGCGCATTACGGACTTCTTCCCGGCGGAGTCGCGGTGATGGAGATGGCGCAGGCGGCCGGCATCACGCTCGTTTCCGACGCCGAGCGGAATCCGCTTTGCACGACGACTTTCGGCGTCGGGGAGATGATTCTCGACGCGGTGGCGAAGGGGGCCAGTCGGTTCATCATCGGCATCGGCGGCAGCGCCACCAACGACGGCGGCGCGGGAATGCTCCAGGCGCTCGGTTTCAAGCTGCTCGACCGGAACGGCGTTCCGGTGCCGCGCGGCGGCGGCGGCCTCGCCCGCCTTGTTTCCATCGAGCCGTGCGACAATCCCGCCGTGGAACGGCTGTGCGCGGAAGGGCGCGTCAGCGTCGCCTGCGACGTCGTCAACCCCCTGTGCGGCGCCGAGGGCGCGAGCGCCGTGTTCGGCCCGCAGAAGGGGGCCGGTCCAGCGGCGGTGGCGGCGCTTGACGCGGCGCTTGCCCGCTTCGCCGGGGTGGCGCGCGGTTTTCTCGGCGTCGATCATTCCGCTTCGCCCGGCGCTGGCGCGGCCGGCGGACTCGGCTTCGCTTTCAAGGCTTTTCTCGGGGCGCGGCTTGTGCCGGGGGTCGATCTGATTCTCGCCGCGACCCGGCTCGAAGAATGTCTGAAAGACGCCGACGTGGTGATCACTGGCGAAGGCCGCATCGACGGGCAGACCGTCATGGGCAAGGCCCCCGTCGGGGTGGCGCGGCTGGCGAAACGCCGCGGCTGCCGCGTGATCGCGGTTTGCGGCTGCGTCGGCGACGGGGCGGCGGCGGTCAACGCCGCGGGTGTCGACGCGTACTTCCCGATACTTCGCCGCGTCGGTTCCCTCGCCGAAGCCCTCGCCGCCGAAAACGCCGCGGCCAATCTGTCCGACACGGTCGAACAAGTCTTCCGCCTGATCAAGGAGAACCCATGAACTGGAAACAAAGTCTGCTACCGAAACTGTTCGCGGCGATCGCGGTTGGCGTCGTCGTCGGTCTGGTGTCGCCTGCGTGGGGCATACGTGCGCTGAACTGCTTCCGCGCGATTTTCGGCCAGTTCATCAAATTCATCGTGCCGTTCATCATCGTCGGTCTCGTCACCCCGGCGATCGCCGACACCGGCAGAAACGCCGGCCGCATGCTGCTGTTCACGCTCGGGGTCGCCTACGCCTCGACCCTGTGCGCAGGGTATTTCGCCTTCGGCGTATCCTGCGCGGTTTTTCCCCCGTTGCTCGACGCCGGCTCGCTCACCGAAACGGTGACGGCGCAGGAGTTCAAGGAATTCTTCTCGCTGAAGATACCGCCGGTGATGAATGTCACCACCGCGCTCGCCGTCGCCTTCATGACCGGTCTGGGCATAATCCACGCCCGGAGCGAAATTCTCTACCGCGCCGCCGTCGAACTGAGGGATATCGTCACCCTAACCATCGCCAAGGCGTTCGTGCCTTTTCTGCCGTTCTACATTCTCACCGTGATGGCCGACCTCACCGCGAGCGGAAAACTCGCCGCGGTCGGCGGCGGCAGCGTGAAAATAATGGGCGCGGCGCTCGCCGTCACCACCACGGTGCTGATCGCGCAGTATCTGACCGCCGGGCTGCTCACCGGCAGAAATCCCTTTAAAGCGCTCTGGACCATGCTCCCTGCGTATCTCACCGGCTGGGGCTGCTGCTCGTCGGCGGCGACGATACCCTACACGCTGCGGCAGACGCGCAAAAACGGCGTCAGCGGCGAAACCGCCGACCTGGTCATACCGCTCTGCGCGAACGTGCATCTCGCCGGCTCGATGGCGAACATGGTGGTCTACGCGGCCGGGCTTCTGGTGCTCGCCGGCGAACCCCTCTCGGTCGGCGCGTTCACCCATTACATCCTGACGATAAGCGTCATCGCGGTGGCGTCGCCGGGCGTGCCGGGCGGCGTGGTGCTGGCGTCGGCGTCGGTGGCGGAGGCGGCTCTCGGCTTCAGCGAGGCGCGCTACGCGGTGATGATCGCGCTTTACATGGCGCTCGACGGCATGGGCACCGCCTGCAACCTCACCGGCGACGGGGCGATCGCCATGGTGGTCGACAAATTCAAAAGCCGCGTTACGGGCGCCGCCGCGCCCGCCGGAGCGGAGGCCCGCCGGTGACCGCCGCCGCTTTTTCGACCTGGGG
>JAGCAM010000002.1 GCA_017652705.1 Kiritimatiellia bacterium
CAGCAGATCCGCCGCGGTGGCGTTGTGGTAATTCACCACCGGCGCCACCCACACGCCGGAGAGGGTCAAGTAAGTCATCGGCTTCACGAGCAGCACCTTCTCGCCGGCGAACACTCCTCCCGCGGACAGGCACCGGAACCGGCGGTTCTCCTCCCACGCCGCGCCGATCGACGCCGCGATCGCGTCCGCCGTTTCGAAACCCACCGAGTGCGGGGTGTTGACGTACCGCGCCTCCGGGTTGCCCAGCCCGGCGATTATCTTCACTCGTGGTTGAACAAGTCGTTGATCGACTCGTCGTTGTGCGTGCGCCGGATCGCCTCGCCGATGAGCGGCGCCACCGAGAGCCGCGTCAGCTTGAACGGCAGCTTCTCCGGCTCGAAACCTTCGCGCAGCGGTATAGTGTCGGTGATCACCAGCTCGTCGAGCTGGCTTTCGGACATCAGGCGCTCGACGCCCTTCGCCGTCAGCGGGAAGTGCGTCACGAACGCATGCACCGATTTCGCCCCGCCGCCGCGGCACATCTTCGCCGCCGCCGAGAGCGTGCCGCCGGTCGCCGTCATGTCGTCGATCATTATGACGTCGTGCCCGCCGACGTCGCCCACCACCGAAAACGCGTCCACGGTTTCGCCGCCGGTGCGCTGTTTGGCCACGATCGCCAGGCCGCAGCCGAGCTTGCGGCTGTAGCTGTAGGCCGTCTTCGCCCCGCCGGTGTCGGGCGCCACCACTATCGGGTTCGCCCAGTGCTGGTCGCGGATGTACTCCAGGATTATCGGCTCCGCCTTCAGATGGTCGAGCGGTATGTTGAAGAAACCCTGAATCTGGTTGGCGTGCAGGTCCATCGTCAGCACGCGGTCGGCGCCGGCGCGCTCCAGCAGATTCGCCACCAGTCTGGCCGTGATCGGAACCCGCGGCTGGTCTTTGCGGTCCTGCCGCGCGTAGCCGTAGTACGGCAGCACCGCGGTGATCCGCGCCGCGCTGCCGCGCTTGAGCGCGTCCATGATGATGAACAGTTCCATGTACGCGTCGTTCGGCCGCGGACTCGCCGACTGGATCACGAACACGTCCCGCCCGCGGACGCTGTCAATCACCTGGCAGAACGTCTCGCCGTCCGGAAAATGCCTGATGTCGATTTTGTCGAGCGGCCGCTCCAGATACTCCGCCACCTTCTCGGCCAGCTGCGGGTTGGCCGTTCCCGAAAAAACCATGAAATCGTTTCTTCCGTCGCTCACTTCTGCGAACCTTTCCTTTTCAGTTTGTTGCCCTGTTGGTTGAAATCGGCCGCCCGCGGCTTCACGCGAACGGATTCTCGCCCGGGTAAAGCACGCCCGCGGGCCGCGGCGTGTTGACGTCGTCCACCCCGAGCAGTTTAAGCGCCTCGAAGATTTCCCTGCCGGTTTTCGCGAAACCGAACGCGCCGTGGTGCGGAAAGCGCCTCGCGATCAGCACGTGGCGGTAGAACCGCGCGAACTCCGGTATGCCCACCACTCCGATCGAACCGAACGAGCACGGCTTGACGTCCAGGAACCGCCCCTCGGCGAGATAGCTCACGAGCTTCGCGTCGCTCGTCGACTGGAGGCGGAACATCGTCGTGTCAGAGGGTTTGATCTGCCCTTCCAGCGTGCCCTTGGTGATGGCCTCGCCCATGAGCCGCGCCTGGATGAGCTGGTACTTGATGCGGCAGTCCTTCATGCACGACATGCAGGTGTTGCCGCAGTGGAAGCCCATGAAAAGATCGCGCTTCGACGCGCCGAAAAGTTTCGCGGTCGCCGGCATGATGTCGTCCGGCACCGAATTGTTGATGTCGAGCAGCGTCGCCGGCTCGCCCGACGCGCATTCGAGCATGTATTCGGAGACTGCGCCGTAGATATCCACCTCGCAGGCCACCGGTATGCCGCGCCCGGCGAGGCGCGAATTGACGTAGCACGGCTCGAACTTGAACACCGGCTGGAAAGCCGGCCAGCACTTGTCGGCGAAGACCGCGAACTCGGCCGCGCCGCGTTTCGTCTCGTACCAGTCGGTGAGCGCCAGCTCGAACTGCGCGAGTTTCTCCAGCAGTTCGGGGTAGGTGTTGCGCTTCGGCCCGAGCTCCGCGGCCATGTCGGCCGCGATCGCCTTGATCTCCCGCCGGCGCGGCGCCATCTTGTTGAACTGCACCAGCAGGTCGAGTTCGGAATTCTCCTGCACGTTCACGCCGAGATCGAACAGCGGCTGGATCGGCGCGTTGCACGCGAAGAAATCCTCCGGCCGCGGGCCGAACCCGAACACCTTGAGACTGCGCAGGCCGACCACCGTGCGCGCGACCCCGATAAACGTCCTGATTTCAGCCACCGCCTCCTTCGGCGTGACGTTCGGATACTGCGGAATGTAGACTTTAAGCCGCCGCAAGCCGGTGTTGTAGGAGAAGTTCAGCAGTCCGCAAAGCGCGTCGCCGCGGTCGCTCGCCAGCACCGAGCGGTTCTCTTCCTTGGCCGCGATCGCCATCGCCGGCCCGGCGAACTTCTCCACGAACAGCGTAGTCGGACCTTCCGGTCCGAAATTGCCGAGAAACACGCACGCTGCGTTCACCCCTTCGCGGCGCGCCCAGTCGAGCGCCTTCATCGCGTCGCACTCGTTCTCGATCGTCACCGGGCAGTCCACCACGCCGGCGACGCCGGCCTTCTTGACCGCGGCCATCAGCGCGGCGAGACGCCTGCGCGTCAGTTCGACGGGGAAGCAGTCTCGGCTTACGCCGACGACGCCGAGTTTGATTTCAGGCTGGTTTTTCAACTTCATGGCTTCGCTCCTTTACTTCTGCCCGTAGTAGGCGTTGGGTCCGTGTTTACGCATGAAATGTTTTCGCGCCACGTGCTCCGGCAGCGACGGCGGCGCGCCGCCGGGTCGGTCCAGCAACTCCATCAGCCGCGCCATCTTCGCCACCGCCTCGAGCGCGACCGCGTTGTCGACCGCCTTCGCCGGCGTCTCCCCCCAGGTGAACGGCCCGTGCCCCGCCACCAGCGCCGCCGGCGTCGCGAGCGGATCACGCCCGGTGAAAAGCTCCGCGACCGCCCGCCCGGTGTTGAGTTCGTAGGCCTCTTCGACCTCCTCCGGCGTCAGAAAACGCGTCACCGGCACCGGCCCGCAAAAACCGTCCGCGTGCGTCGTGCCCCTGCACGGTATCGCCCGCGCCGCCTGCGCCCACGCCGTGGCCTCCGGCGAATGCGTGTGCACCGCGCCGCCCACCCCGTCGAAACGCCGGTAGAACTCCAGGTGCGTCGGCGTGTCGGACGACGGCCTCAAGCCGCCCTCCACCGTCTTTCCGGAGAGATCGACGACAACCATGTCGGAGGGCTTCATCGCCCCGTAGTCGACCCCACTCGGCTTGATCACCATCAGCCCCGAAGAGCGGTCGAAACCCGAGGCGTTCCCCCACGTGAGCGTAACCAGCCCTGCTCCGACGAGCCGCATGTTCGCGGCGTAGACTTCGTTTTTAAGTTCTTCGAGCATGGCGGGGCGTCAGTCGAGCCAGTTCCAGAAATACACGTACGCGCACACGACGAGCCCGATCACCACGCAGCTCGCCGTCACGTCCACCCAGTTCCACGACGCGCGGTTCTCGCGGCGGAAATCGTCGTCGAGGCAGGCGAAGTTGAGCCCCTTCAGATTGGCTTCGTCAGGCGGCGGAGCGGTCAGCGAGGCGATCACCACAGTCGCGAACGACGCCGCCAGCAGCAGCCCGGAGAAATAGAAGTCCTGCACGATCGCGAAACCTTCGGCGCCGCCCCAGATCGCGTTCGCCGCCAGCTTCGCCATGCCCAGCACGAACCCGAGCGACAGGCCCCAGGTCGCCCCGCGGAGATTCATCCGCTTCCAGAAGAGCGCCGTCACGAACACCGCCACGATCGGCGGCGCCAGAAACGACTGCACCGACTGGATGTACTGGTAGAGCCCGCCGCCGGAGATCGCCTTCATGATCGGCAGCCACAGCACTCCGAGCGCGGTGATGACGACCGTGGTAGTGCGCCCGACCGCAACCAGCCGCCGCGGCGGGGTGTCGGGCTTGAGCTTCTGGTAGACGTCAACCGTGAAAAGCGTCGAGACGGAGTTGAAGAGCGACGCGAGCGAACTCATCAGCGCCGCGATCATCCCCGCCACCACGAGCCCCCTGAAGCCGGCCGGCAGCAGCCGCTGCACCAGCGTCGGGAACACCGCGTCGCCGTTTATCGCCGCCGCGCCGCCGGCCAGCGTCTTGAGCGGTATCGCAAACTCGCTGCCGCCGACCAAGACATGGTTGTGGTGCAGCGCGAACCCCAGCATCCCCGGCACGAGAAAGAGAAAAACCGGGCACAGCTTCAGCGCCGCCCCCCAAAGCGCGCCGCGCCGCGCGTTCGTAAGATTCTTCGCCGCCAGCGTCCGCTGGATGATGAACTGGTCGGTGCACCAGTACCACACGCCGATCGTCGCCGACGCGATGACCACCCCCAGCCACGGGAACGTCTTGTGCGAAAGCGAATGCCACAGGCCGAAGCGCTCCTCGCTGCCCGTCTTCAGCACCGTCGCCTTCAGCACGTCCCACCCGTCGCCGATTTCGTCGGCGATGTCGCCGCCCGGCAGCGCCACCCCCGAATTGCCCAGGTGCCACAGCGCGAACGCCGTCACCGAAAGCGTGCCCGCGAGAATGATGAACGTCTGCACGAGATCGGTGTACACGACGGCCGAAAGCCCGCCGATCGACGCATACACCCCCGCCAGCACCACCGTCGCGACCGCGCCGATCCAGAAACTCGACACCGCGACCCCGCCGACGGTGAGCTGCACCTCCGGCATCATCACCTCGAAGAACAGCGCCCCGGCGTAAACCGTGACCGATATCTTCGTCAGCACGTACGCCGCCAGCGAGACGATCGAGAGTATCCACCGCGCGCGCGACCCGAACCGCCGCTCGAGAAACTCCGGCATCGTCGAAACCCCGCTCTTGTAGTAGAACGGCAGAAACACCCAGCTCATCATCACGATGACCCACGCGTGCAGCTCCCAGTGCGACTGCGAGAGCCCCGCCACCGCGCCCGAACCGGCCAGCCCGATGAGATGCTCCGAACCGATGTTCGCCGCGAATATCGACGCGCCGATCGCGAGCCACCCCACGTTGCGGCCGCCGAGGAACAGGTCTTCACCGGACTCTATCCGGTTGCGCCGCAGCGAAAACACCACAACCGCGGCCAGCACGCCGAAGTAACCGAGAATCATCAACCAGTCGGCAAACGTAAGCATTTAAGCGCCTCCCTTTCAACCGCCGGCGGCGCGTTCCGCCGCCAGAGCTTTTCTGAACCGTTCGAGATACTTTCTGAAACCCTTCACCCCCGCCGCGCTGGGCCGCAGCTTCGTCTTCTTCGCCCCGCGGAAAATCTTCTTCGAGAGAAAATCCTCCAGCGGCGCCGACGAACCCGCGCGCCGGCCGAGCGCGTACGCCGCGAGCAGCGCCATCCCCCACGCGCCGCCTTCGCCCGCCGTCTCCATGCAGGTCACCGACGCGTTCAGCGCGTCCGCCAGGTACCGCTGCGCCACGCCCGGCGTCTTGAAGATGCCGCCGTGCCCCGTCACCGCGCCGATCTTGAGCCCCTCCGGCGACAGGATGTCGAAACCCATGACCATCGTCGCGAACGCCGAATACAGGCTCGCACGCATGAAATTCGCCAGCGTGAAATCCGCCCCCGGTTCGCGCACCACGAGCGGACGCCCCACCGACACGTGCGCGATCGGCTCCCCCGAAACGTACGGCACCACCGTCACCCCTCCGCAGTCCGGCGCCCCTTTCAGCGATTCCCTGAAAAGCCGCCCGTAATCGCCGCCGAGAATTTTCACCCAGGCGTTGATGTCGCTCGTGCAGGTGTTGGCGTGGCTCATCGCCGCCATGCCGCCCGTCGGCGAAGAGACGACGTCGATTTCGGGGTAGCACCCGCGCAGCGCCTTCTCGAGCGCCACCACCCCGAACACGCTCGTGCCCGCCGAAACGTTCGCCGTGTTCGGCGCAACCGAATCCGTCGCGACCATCCCCGTCTGCACGTCGCCTTCCGGCGGCGCGGCCACCGCGCCGGGCGCGAGTTCGCCGGACGGATCGAGATACGCGGCGCCTTCGGCAGTGAGCCCGCCCGCGTCTTCGCCGGCCGCGAGCGGCGTCGGCAGTATGTCGGCGAGCCGCCACGGCATGCCGCGCCCGGCGGTCATTCTTTCGAACTTGCGCAAATACGCCGCGTTGTAGCCGTTCGTCGCCGGATCCAGCGGAAACATCCCGCTCGCTTCGCCCGCGCCGACGACGCGGCGGCCGGTGAGCCGCCAGTGCACGTAGCCGGCCACCGTCGTGAGGTAATCGATCCTGCGCACTTCCGGCGCTCCGTCAAGAATGCGCTCGTAGAGATGAGCCACGCTCCAGCGCTGCGGTATGTTGAACTTGAAGGCCCTGGTGAGCTCCACCGCCGCGCGGGCGGTGATCGTGCATCGCCAGGTGCGGAAGTCGCACAGCTGCCGGCCGCGGCGGTCGAACGGCAGATACCCGTGCATCATGCCCGACACCCCGACCGCGGCGAGCGCGCGGAGCGGCTTGCCGGTTCTGCGCCGCCAGTCCGCCTTGAGCGCCGCGTACGCCGCGGCCACACCCCCGTCAACCGCCGCGAGCGGATACGTCCACACGCCGCCGGGCTTGAGAATGTTTTCCCATTCATGGGCGCCGGCGGCGAGCGTGCGCCCCGCCGCGTCGATCGCCACCGCCTTGATGCGCGTCGAACCGAGTTCTATGCCGACTGTGGGTGCCGTTTTGTCCATGTGTTTCACCTGCGCCTATTATATCATATTTACGCCGCCTCTTGTTCGCGCTCCGCCGTATGGCGCGGCCGTTTCAGGGGTTGTTTTTTCTCAAATAGCGGAAGTACAGCGCGAGGTCCGTCGAGACGAGCGCCATGTCAAGCAGGTACACCCAGCACAACCAGTCGTTGGCGCGGTCGGCGTCGGCGAGCCGCGCGGCGATGCCGCAGATGTACCCGACGAGGACGATGCACATAAAAATCGGCGACTTGCCGTCGACACGCTTCGCGCGGTACGTCTTGGCGATGGCGAACGGCCATGAAAAGCCGAACGCGAAAAGCATGGAGAATTCAAAGACTTCAGACATGATCCGTTATTATACCATTTCCCCCGCCGGTATTCTGAAAAGACGCGTCTCGCGGAGGTCAACCCTTCGCGAGACACGTCTTCTCACCAGAGCGCCCGGAAGTGCCGCGCACTCCGGGGCAGAGCATCCGCTTCGCGGACGGTGTGCCGGTTCTTACTTGAAGAAGCGGTTGTACAGCCCTTCGAAACCGGCGCCGTGGCGGGCTTCGTCCTTGGCCATCTCGTGCACGGTGTCATGAATGGCGTCGTAGCCGAGTTCCTTGGCGCGCTTGGCGATGGCCAGTTTTGCGGCGCATGCGCCCTGCTCGGCGTCGGCGCGCATCGCCACGTTTTTCTTGGTGCAGTCGGTAAGCACCTCGCCGAGAAGTTCGGCGAACTTCGCGGCGTGTTCGGCCTCTTCGAAAGCATAGCGCTTGAACGCCTCGGCGATTTCGGGGTAGCCTTCGCGCTCGGCCTGACGCGACATCGCGAGGTACATGCCGACTTCGCAGCATTCGCCGTTGAAGTGGTCTTTCAGACCCTGCGTCACCTCGGCGTCTTCGACCTTGCCGTCACCGACACCGTGCTGACACGCCCAGGTCTTCTTGCCGCTCTCGGCAGTCGCGGCGGACGCCTCGGCCTTGAATTTGGAACCAGGCACACCGCACTGAGGACACTTCTCCGGCGGCGTGTCACCGGTGTGTACATACCCGCAAACCGGGCAAACCCATCTTTTCATAGCTTTTCTCCTTGTTTTTAATTTCTGTTCCGCTCTCGCGTTGATTGCGAAATAATATCAAAGTTTCCCTCACCCTGCAAGTTATTAGCCGGGGTTAATTGAAATCGCCTCCCCGGCAATACTCATCAGCGACATGAGTTTTACTGATCGACGTCCGGGGTCAGCGACACGTGGTTGGCGAAAGACGCGTAATGCGGCGCTCTCGCCGCGACCAACGCTTCGAGTGCGGCCGCGCCGTCGCTTAGCGGCCGTTCACCGCCGGTCAACCGATTTTTCAACGTCGTCAGCGGACAGTCCAGAACCACCACCCTGCCCGTCGCTTCGACCATCGCCCGGCAGCCGCCGTCCAGAAGCGCGCCGCCGCCGAGCGCGACCGCGGTCTCACCTCCCCGGGCACCGGCGAGAACCTCCTCAAGCGCGGCTTTCTCCGCCGCCCTGAACCCCTTTTCGCCGGACTTGGCGAATATCTCGGGTATGCCGCACCCTTCACGCCGGCTGATTTCGCGATCAAGGTCGATCAGCCGCCAGCCCGTGGCCGCGGCGATCTGTTTCGCCGCCGTCGATTTGCCGCTCGCCGGTGCGCCGTAGAGAAAAAGCGGCCTCGATCCGCATCCGGGGTGAGCCCGGTACGCCTGGGCGATCAGCATCACCATGCCGTCCACCGCAATCTTGCCGAGCGCACGCGCCTCCCGCACGAGTCTGGTCGGCGAAGGGTTGTACACGAGATCCACCACATACCGGCATTCCGGCCAGCGGGCTATGTCGATCCGCGTGCCGTCCACGTCGGGAAACATGCCGACCGGCGTCGCGTTCACGATGAGTTCTGCGTCTTTCGCGGGCGATTCGCCGCGCCGCACCAGCTGCACCGACGCCGCCCCCCTGCGCTCCAGAACCGCCTTCATCGTCGCCGCGGCTCCGCCCGCGCCCAGCACGGCGCACTTCACGCCTTTCGCGTCAACCCCCGCCGAATCCAGCAGCCGCTCCGCACCAAATGCGTCGGTGTTGTCGCCGCGGAGCGCCCCGCCGTCGCCGCGCGCAACCAGATTGACGTTGCCGAGCGCGCGCGCCTCCGGCGAAAGTTCCCCGCACAGCGAGAAAGCAAGCTTCTTGTAGGGAATGGTCACGTTGAGAAAATCGAAACCGCCGCGCCCGAAGCTCCCGCGCAGAAAACTCTCCACCTCTTCAGGCTCTCTTTCGTAAAGGCCGTATTCGCAGTCGCAGAACAATCTGTGGACCTGGGGCGAGAGCGAGTGCCCGAGGACGCGGCCGAGCAGCCCCGCCCTGCGCGTCGCGCCGCTGCCGCCGGCATTCATCCGAAAAGCTCCGTCTCCAGCACGACCGCCATCGCGGCCTCCGCGGCGACCGCGCCTCTGAACGCCACGCAGCGGTCGTGCCGCCCCCGCACCGTGATTTTGACGGGGGTCGTGGTCGCGAGATCGACGGAGTCCTGCTCGATGGCGATGGACGGCGTCGGCTTGAAAGCGAGCCGCGCGACGATCGGCGCGCCCATGCTCACGCCTCCGAGGATGCCCCCGCAGTGGTTGGTGCGGAGAACCACCCTGCCCCCGTCGACCGCGAACGCGTCGTTGGCCTGCGAACCGAACATCCCGGCGAGTTTGAATCCGTCGCCGAACTCGACGCCCTTCACCGCGGGGATCGCGAAAAACGCGGCGGCGAGTTTGGATTCAAGACCTTCCGGTCCGGCGTCGCCGAACCCGGCGGGGAATCCGGTGGCGGTTACTTCAACCGTGCCGCCGACGCTGTCGCCTTCGGGCGGCGGTGCGCCGCAGCCGCCGCGTTCAACCGTCGAAGATATCTCAACTCCCTTTCGCTTGAGCATCTGCATGGCGATGCCCCCGGCGATGCACAGCGGGGCGGTCATCCTGCCCGACCATCTGCCGCCGCCGGTCGGGATGCGCCCGTCTTTGAGCCATGACGCGTAGTCGGCGTGACCCGGGCGCGGCACCGTCGCCGAGCCGGCGTAATCCGACGGGCGGATGTTCGTGTTCTTCACAACGGCGCGTATCGCGCCGCCAGAAGCGGTCCAGCCTTCCATCCCGTCGGTGAACAGCGGAACGTCCGGTTCCCTGCGCGGCGTCGAGAGCCCCCCCTGGCCGTTGCCCGGCGCGCGGCGCGCGAGAAAGGCGGACAGTTCCCCGGCGTCGATGACGGTGCCCGCGGGCACACCTTCGATAACGACGCCGATCTCCGGCGCGTGAGACTCCCCGAAGATTTTGATTTTCACGCTTCGACCCTTTCCAAGCCGTCGAAATCGCGCCAGAAACCGGGATACGACTTCGCGACGCATTCGGCGCCGGTGACTGTCACCGGGCGGTCGGCGTAGCACGCCATCACCGCCGCGGACATCGGGATGCGGTGGTCGCCGCACGCGTCCACCGGTTCGCCGCGCTTCACGGCGTCGACCATGGCCGCGGTGGAGGCGATCCGGTCGCTCTCCTTGAGCCGCAGGCGTTCGGTGCCGGAGAACACGACGTCACGCCCTCTCGCGGCGGCGTACGCGGCGAGCGCCGGGTAGAGGTCGGGCGTCTGCGAAACGTCCACCTCCGCGCCGCCGGCGTCAATGGCGCGGAGCATATCGACGACCGCCCTGTCGCCCTGGCGGGAAACGTCGTTGAGCCCGCGCACTTCGACGCCCATCGCGATAAAAAACGCCGCCTGCGACCAGTCGCCTTCGACCGTTCTGCCGCCGGCGATGCGGTAGCGCTGGCCGCCTTTTATCCGCCACCGGTCGCCTTCGCGCTGGAATTCGACGCCCGCCGCGCGCAGAACGTCTTCGGTGAGCAGCACGTAAGACGCGCTCTGCAGCCGGCCTTCGACTTCGATTTCGGAATCCCACGGGGCGAGCGGCAGCGCCATGAGCAGCCCGCTGACGAACTGCGAGGAGACGTCGCCGGGCACGGTGTAGCGGCTGCGCCGTTCGAACTTCATGCGGGGGCGCTCGGCGAGGCGGCCTTCGCACTTGAATTCGCCTTTCCAGCCCATCACGCCGGCGACGGGTTCGAGCAGCCGCAGCGTGGTGCCGCTTTCGCCGCACGGCCAGACGCTTTCTCCCGACATCATCGCCTTGAGACAGGCGCGGGTCGCCGCGGTGTCTTTCGATTCGCCGCGCACGACCGGCGGTTCGACGCCCGAAAGCGCCGCGGCGATCAGTTCGCGGTGGGCGATTGATTTCGACGACGGCACCGTCACCGCGCCGCGCCGCCTCCCGGGTGGAATTATTCGCGTCATCGTCTCTCAGCCCTTTCTCACGGCAGCCATTTTCCCACCTCTGCCATAGGCGTTTCGACGAGTTCGCACTCGCCCACCCTGCGGGGTACGATCAGCGTGATCGAATCGCCCGAGCGCTTCTTGTCGCGGGTCACGGCGTCCAGCACCGCCGCGCGGTCGGAGCCGTCGTAGCGCCCGAAACCGTAGGCGTCGAGAATCCAGCCGATCTCCGGCACGTCTTTCCCGACGAGGCGCATTCCCCGCGCCACCGCCTCGCCGTGCGGCACGGAGAAATCCGAAACCTTCTCGATGGCGTGGCCGAACGTGTGCCCGAGGTTGAGCAGCTTGCGCCGGCCGCCTTCTCTGAAATCCGCCGCGACGACCCGCTCCTTCCACCGCGCGCAGCGTTCGACGAGCGGCGCGAGCCGGGCGAGACGGCCGGCCGGCGGCAGGTCGGCCAGCGCGCGCAGTTCATCGAACATGCCGCGGTCGAAGAGGACTGCGGTTTTTATCATCTCAGCGAAACCGTTCATCATCTCCTTCTCGGGCAGGGTCTCGAGAAAACCGGTGTCGCGCAGAATCAGTTTGGGGAGATGGAACGCCCCGACGAGGTTCTTGCCTTCGGGAACGTCCACCCCGGTCTTGCCGCCGATGGACGAATCAACCATCGCGAGGAGCGTGGTGGGCGTCTGGACGAAATCGACGCCGCGCATGTACGTGGCCGCGGCGAAACCGGCGAGATCGCCGGTCACCCCGCCGCCGAGCGCGACCGCGAAGTCGGTGCGGGTGATGCCGAGCGCGGCGAAACCGCGCACCAGTTCGCCGTACGTATCGAGGGTCTTGGAGCGCTCGCCCGCGGCGAACACGATGCGCTCGACGGCGACGCCGGCGTCTTCCAGCCGCCGCGCGAACCGGTCGCCGTAGAGCCGGTCGACGTTGGAATCGGTCACGAGCGCCGCCCGGCGGCCGCCGGCGAACGCGGAGATCGCCGCGGCGAGTTTCGCGAAATCAACTGCTGCGCCGGGGTCGTTCACAGCGAGACCTCTTTCGCCGCCTTTCCCGCCGCGAGCAGCTCGCGGGTTTTCGCCGCGTCGCCGCGGCGGATCGCGTCGAGATATTCGCCGAGGCGGTCGACGAGCCGCGACAGCGCCGCCTCCAGCGGCCGCCGGTTGGAAAGAAACAGATCGGTCCAGATCGCGGGGTCGACGGTGGCGACGCGCGTCATGTCCTGAAAACTGCCGGCCGAGAAGCCGGCGTGGTCAACCACCAGCGGGTCGCGCACGTAAGCCGAAGACACAACGTGGGCGAGCTGGCTCGTGTAGGCGATCATTTCGTCGTGCCGCGCAGGGTCGGTCACGACGAAGCGCGCGAAACCCGCGTCCGCGAGGAGAAGTTTAAGACGTTCGACGGTCTCCGGCGGAGTCCACCCGTAGGGGGTGAAAATCATCGAAGCGCCGCGGAAGAGATCCGCGTCGGCGTTGGCGTAGCCGCTGCGTTCGCGCCCGGCCATGGGGTGGCCGCCGACGTACGACCATTTCGCGCCTCTGGCGGCGGCTTCCACCGCCGGGCAGACGGCGCCTTTCACGCCTGCGGCGTCGGTGACGACCGCCCCGTCGGCGAAATCGCCGGCGTGTTCGAGTATCCACGGCGCGACCATGAGCGGCGGCAGGCAGACTATCACCAGTTCGCAGCGCCGCGTCTCTTCCGGCGAGGCTTTTTTCAGATTGATCACCTCGCGCCCGGCGCGGCGGAACGCCTTTTCGACCG